>JABUTA010000003.1:22119-23209 GCA_021443845.1 Parasporobacterium sp. | reverse complement strand
GAAAACTACCAGGAACTGAAGGACAAACTCATCAAACACGGGTATGCCTTCTACAGCGACACTGATACTGAGGTGGCCGTAAAGCTTATTGATTATTATTACAAGAAGTACAACATCGGCCCTATCGATGCTATTGCCAAGACCCTGGTCAGAGTAAGAGGCGCATATGCCCTGGAGATCATGTTCACAGATCATCCGGGAGAAATCTGGGTAGCCAGAAAGGATGCACCTATGATCATAGGTATCGCGGATGGTGAAAGCTACATAGCATCTGACGTTCCGGCCATTCTTAAATATACCAGGGATGTATATTACATAGGAGACCTGGAATTTGCCTGCATCAGACCCGGAGAGGTTCACTTTTACGATCTGAACGGAGATGAGATAACAAAGGAACAGGTTCACATCGACTGGGATGCGGAGGCTGCGGAAAAAGGCGGATATGAGCATTTCATGATGAAGGAAATCCATGAACAGCCCAGAGTTGTAGCTGATACCATAAACAGCATGATAAAGGATGACAGGATAGACCTGTCCTTCGCAGGGCTTACGGATGAATACCTGAATGGTATTTCCAATATATATATTGCTGCCTGCGGCAGTGCATGGCACGCGGGTATGGTGTCCCAGTATGTGCTGGAGGATCTGGCAGGTATCCCTGTAAGAGTGGAACTGGCCAGTGAATTCCGTTACAGGAATCTGGTCATGGCTGAGGACAGTCTCGTTATAGTCATAAGTCAGTCCGGGGAGACTGCAGACACTCTGGCTGCACTGAAGCTGGCTAAGGAAAGAGGCATCAGAACTCTTGCCATAGTAAATGTCGTGGGGTCCACCATTGCCAGGGAGGCAGATAATGTGCTGTATACCCTTGCGGGACCGGAAATCTCCGTTGCCACCACAAAGGCATATTCAGCCCAGCTGGTGACAGGCTACTGTCTGGCAGTACAGATGGGAAAGGTAAAAGGAAAAATCACGGAAGAAGAGTATGCAGGATATATTGCAGAACTGAAGTCTCTTCCGGAAAAAATAGAAAAGTCCATGTCAGATATGGGTCGGATACAGTGGTTCGCTTCCAAATATGCCAATGCCC
>JABUTA010000003.1:9742-22066 GCA_021443845.1 Parasporobacterium sp. | reverse complement strand
TCTCAAGCTGAAGGAGATCAGCTACATCCATTCAGAGGCTTATGCAGCAGGAGAACTGAAGCACGGAACCATCAGCCTCATAGAAGACGGCATTCTCGTTATAGGAGTGCTTACCCAGGATGAGCTTTACGAAAAGACCATCAGCAATATGGTGGAATGCAAATCAAGAGGGGCTTATCTCATGGGTCTTACCACATACGGCAAGTATGATATTGAGAATTCAGCCAACTTCAGTGTATATGTGCCTGCCACTGACAAGCATTTTGCAGGCAGCCTGGTAGTAGTTCCTCTTCAGCTTCTTGCTTACTATATCAGCTGTGCAAAGGGTCTTGACGTTGATAAACCGAGAAATCTCGCGAAGAGTGTAACTGTTGAATAATTGAAATCTACGGTCCGGATGCTGCTGAAGCTCCGGACCGGGTGCTGTATTATGAGAATATATATTATCAGACACGGAGAAACTCCTGCGAATGAAGCATACATGTTTCAGGGAAGGTCAGATTATCCTCTGAATGAAAAGGGAATAAAGCTGGCGGAAATAACCGGCATGGGACTGAAGGATATAAAGTTTGCGGCAGCTTTTTCAAGCCCTCTCGTAAGGGCCCGGCAGACGGCGGAGCTGGTGCTGGCAGCTGGGGACAATAAGGATGTGCAGGTTATAATTGACGACAGGATCCAGGAAATAAGCTTTGGTGACTGGGAGGGCAAAAGGTTCCGGGAGGAATTCAATGAAGTTCCCCCGGACAAGGCCCGGACGTTTTTCAGAAATCCCTTTGAACTTGTCTGCAGTCCCAATGGTGAGAAGGTCACGGATCTTTGCAGCAGGACTCAGGAGTTTCTGAAGGAACTAGCCGCAAATGAAGAATATAAAGACAGCAACGTTCTTGTGGCAACTCATGGATGTGCACTGAGGGCTATGCTGAATTTTCTTTATGATGACCCATCGGACTTCTGGCAGGGGCATGTACCTTACAACTGCGTGGTGAATATAGTGGAGGCAGCAGACGGAATGATAAAGCTTGCCGAAGGGGATAAGATATATTACGACAGCAGCTTCTGCGTGGACAGATATAAAGAAAAATGAGGGATCAGTAAGATACATCGGAAATATATGAGATTTTGCGGGGATAACATATGAAGATCACGGAACCATTGGAAATAGAGCGAAAATACCTTATCAGGAAACCGTCGGACAGGGAGATAGCTGACCTTGACTGCAGGAGTATCACTGAAATAACTCAGGTATATCTGACGGAAACGAAGGAGGGAGTATCCCGCCGGATCCGGAAAAGGGGCAATGACCGGGAGGGATATTTATATTATTACACTGAAAAGGAGCATATATCATCTTCCGTGAGGATTGAAAGGGAGAGCATCATCCCGGAGGAGGAATTTGCATCGCTTATGGAGGAGGCGGATCCAAAACGTCATCCCATCATGAAGACCCGGTACTGCTTCATGTTCGAAGACCGTATGTATGAAATGGATATATTTCCTTTTTCCGAGGAATATGCATTCCTTGAGATAGAGCTGGAGGATCCTGAGGACATTCCGAAGAAACTCCCACCCCTTGACATTATAAGGGACGTTACTGAGGAAAAGAAATTTACCAACAAAGCCATAGCAAGAACAGGGCGGATGCCTGTATAAATAAAGATTTTCCTGAATATTGGTTGTATATGATATATGTAAATGGTAGAATTCTACAAACCATATGTAAACATCAAAGGGAGGTTACGCAAGATGAATAAAATATTTAAAAGAATTATCTGCTGTATTATCGCCGCTTCCATGGCTATACTCGCATGCGGAGCTGCATTTGCTTCAGAAGGCGGAGATAATGTTGAACTGACACCTGAACAGCTTCAGGCACTTCTCGAGCTTTTAGCTGCAGCATCAGAAGGCACAGAAAATGCAGAAGGCACAGAGCAGGCTGAGGTAGTTGAAACGGCAGCGCCCGAAGCACCGGCAGCAGATGCACCTGCAGGAATTCCGGAGGGAACTATCGATGCATCAACCGGAGAGGAAGTCGTTCTGGTCGATAATGACGATGTAGCCATAACTCTTAAGTCTGTTACAAAAGAAGACGATAACAGCTATTATGCTTATACCTTTAAGTTCTTTATCCAGAACAAATCTGATGTGAATCTTTACGTTACAACTGATTTTGACTCAATTAACGGAATAATGTGTGATTCATACTGGAGTGAAACTGTAAATGCAGGACGTAAGACTAACAGCGAAATGCATTTTTCAAAAACTGATCTTAAAAATATCGGAGCATCCGTGATCAATGACCTGACATTTACCCTTAAGGCTCGTGATGATGATGATTACTCAGCTGCCCCTGTTGTGGAAAAGGAATTTGTAATCTGCCCTAACGGCATTAATTATACTCCTCAGCCTATGCCTGTATTCGGAGATGATACACTTGTGATAATGGATAACGACGTATGCAAGATCACCGCTCTCGGAACAACACAGGACGATTACTACTGGCAGATTCCTGTTTTCGTAGAAAACAAAACAGATAAGAGAATCGAAGTAACCTATGATTATGATAATAACTATGTTAACGGATATCAGATCAACCCGTCCCTTTACATTGATGTGGCTCCCGGCAAGTGTGCTTACGGAACAATCAAATGGTACAATGATGACCTTGCAACCAATGACATCGAAGTGGTTGAAGAAGTTGAAATTGCTATTTCCGTAGAAAATCCGGATGTATGGTCAGCAGATCCGTACTGGGAGGAAGTAATCATTCTTACAGTTGAATAAATGTTATTTTTGAATTCTGAAATAATTTGACCATAAAGCTCCCTTCATTTCCGGAGGGAGCTTTTATCATGGGATGCCGGGCAGCCGGATTTTTCTGAGGGCATGCTTTTATGCTGATGAATTTTCTACAATAAACAGAGTATATTTATGCGGTGGTTGGGCATTGTCACAAAAATAAAATGAAGTGTTGATATTATTATAAATAATGTTATAATCACACCATTGATTATTGAGTTTTATGCATATTTTCTGCATAAAACTCAATGTTGTTTAGAGGAACGTGCATAAATGCATAAAACTGATTGCATAAATGCATATTATCACACATTTCAAGGGAGTAATACTATGAAAAAGATTATTGCGCTTGTACTTGCAGCAGTATGTGTACTGTCCATGACAGCATTTGCAGCAGAAGAAAAGGCACCGGTTCCTACAGTTCAGGAAGGCATCCTCAACATGGCAACCAATGCTGAGTTCCCGCCATATGAATTCAAAGAAGGTGATGATTTCGCAGGCATCGACGTTGAGATCGCTCAGGCTATCGCTGAAGCTCTCGGACTTGAACTGAAGATCAATGACGTTGAATTCGGTTCTATCATCGGCGGTGTACAGACAGGCAAATTCGATATCGGTCTGGCAGGCATGACAGTAACAGAAGAACGTCTTCAGAGCATCAACTTCACAGATTCCTATGCAACAGGCATCCAGGTAATCATCGTTAAGGAAGGCTCTGACATCAAGACTGTTGATGACATTGCCGACAAGATGATCGGTGTTCAGCAGGATACCACCGGTGACATTTACTGCTCAGGCGACTACGGCGATGACCACGTTACAGCATACAAGACAGGCGCTGACGCTGTTCAGGCTCTTGTATCAGGCAAGGTTGACTGTGTTGTTATCGATAACGAACCTGCAAAGTCTTATGTAGCAGCTACAAAGGGTCTTGTGATCCTTGATACAGAATATGTAACAGAAGACTATGCAGCATGCATTTCAAAGGACAATGAAGAGCTTCTTGCAGCAGTTAATGCAGTTCTCGCTGACCTTAAGGAATCAGGCAGGCTTCAGGAAATCGTTGACAAATACATCTCAGCAGATGAAGCTTCAGCAGATGCTGAATAATAATTGACCATATTCAATTATTCTGATCAGAAAGAAACAACCAGGGTTCCGGGCATTCATACTGCCCGGAACCTTGTGCAACTTTTGCTGCACAAGTCCTGTCTGCCATAACATATCACCTGAAGGCACGGATGACTGCGCCTGTAATTCATGGGATGCCGGGTCATGCCTGCTGCAGGTCGGGGTAATTCGCAGTAAAATCTGATGATTTTCCTGCTCAGTTACCCCTGACGGATTACGTACTTGTGGTACGAATCCGTCCCCTGCGCGATCATGCCCCACCATCCCTGAATTAAGACGGCTCGTCATATGTGCCTTCATGGGACATGTTATGTCAGACAGGAGATTATGCATACAGCCAGGTCCGGGCATAATGCCCGGAAATTTACGGAGATTAAGGTATGGGCGAGTGGTTCGCGGAGCTTTCGCAGAAATTTGCAACATGTTTCATAGAGGATGGCCGGTGGAAATGGCTTCTGGAAGGTCTGGGCAACACTATGCTCATCACCCTGGGTGCCCTGGTCATCGGTATCATAGTGGGTATTATCATAGCTGCTGTCAGGTCCACATATGACATGAACGGTGCAGCCATGAAAAAGAGGGGCGGAGCAGGTTATGTGTTCCTGAAAATAGCCAACACTATCTGCAGCCTGTATCTGACGGTCATCAGGGGAACCCCTGTAGTAGTACAGCTCCTCATCATGTACTTTGTCATACTGGTAAATGTGACAAACGGAGTTCTGGTGGCAGTCATAGCCTTCGGTATCAATTCGGCAGCCTATATTGCCGAAATATTCCGGGGCGGCATCATGTCCATCGACGAGGGACAGTTTGAGGCAGGCCGTTCACTGGGCTTCAATTACGTACAGACCATGTGCTTCATAATTCTGCCCCAGACCATCAAGGTGGTGCTTCCCACACTTTTCAATGAATTCATCGCACTCATCAAGGAAACATCCATTGCAGGATATGTGGGTGTAATGGACCTTACAAAAGCCGGTGATAAGATCAGAGGACGTACGTTTGAAGCATTCATGCCCCTGATAGCAGTAGCAGTTGTTTACCTCGTAATAGTTATCATCCTTACTCAGATCCTCAAGGTAATTGAGAAAAAATTACGTAAGGGCGAGAGAAGAAGATAGTAAGGGAGGTATTACATGAGCGAAGCATTAATACAGGTGAGAGGCCTGAAAAAACATTATAATAACGGTGCAGTTAAAGCCATTGACGGCGTTGACATAGATATTCACAAAGGTGAGGTAGTCGTTGTAATAGGTCCTTCAGGAAGCGGAAAATCCACATTCTTAAGAAGCCTGAATCTTCTGGAGATGCCCACAGAGGGACAGATAATATTTGACGGGGAAGACATTAACGGAAAGAAGGCAGATATCAATCTCCACAGACAGAAGATGGGAATGGTATTCCAGCATTTCAATCTGTTCCCTCACAAGAATGTTCTGGGAAATATAACCATGGCCCCCATGAAGCTTAAGAAAATGAGCAGATCAGAAGCCGAGAAGAAGGCAATGGGGCTTCTGGATATGGTTCATCTGGCTGATAAGGCGGAGGTATTCCCGGCGCAGCTTTCAGGGGGACAGAAGCAGAGGATCGCCATAGCAAGAGCCCTGGCAATGGATCCGGATGTAATGCTTTTTGATGAGCCCACTTCCGCTCTGGATCCGGAGATGGTAGGAGAGGTTCTGGATATCATGAAGCAGCTGGCCCGGGAAGGCATGACCATGGTGGTGGTAACCCACGAAATGGGATTTGCCAAGGAAGTGGGATCCAGAGTAATATTCTTCGACAGGGGAAGGATCAAAGAAGAAAACAACCCTCAGGAGTTCTTTGCAAATCCGAAGGAACCCAGACTTAAGGAATTTCTTTCAAAGGTACTTATCTGATGTATAATATAAAAAATAATATTTAAGGAGACTTAGAAAATGAATAAAGCAGATATCAAAAAAGTAGTTCTGGCATATTCAGGCGGACTTGATACATCCATCATAATTCCGTGGCTGAAGGAGAATTACAACAATTGTGAAGTTGTTGCAGTATCCGGCAACGTAGGACAGGCAGACGAACTGGAAGGCCTTGAAGAAAAGGCTATCAAGACCGGTGCTTCCAAATTATACGTTCTTGACCTTACAGAAGAATATGTAGACGAATACATCATTCCGACCATGAAGGCAGGAGCTATTTACGAGGAATACCTTCTCGGAACATCTCATGCACGTCCGTGTATTGCAAAGGGCCTTGCAGAAATAGCAATCAAGGAAAATGCTGACGCAATCTGCCACGGCTGCACAGGAAAGGGCAATGACCAGGTTCGTTTCGAGCTGGCTCTCAAGCATTTCGCACCAAACATGCCTATCATCGCTCCATGGAGAGAGTGGGATATCAAATCCCGTGACGAAGAAATCGATTATGCTGAGGCTCACAATGTTCCTCTGAAGATCAACCGTGAGACAAACTATTCAAAGGACAAGAACCTGTGGCATCTGTCTCATGAAGGTCTTGACCTTGAAGATACAGGAAATGAACCTATGTACGAAAAGCCCGGCTTCCTTGAGATGGGGGTTTCACCCATCCAGGCTCCTGATGAACCGGAATACATCACCATCGATTTTGAACAGGGTACTCCTGTTGCATTAAACGATGAAAAGATGTCTGCAAAGGCTATCATTCTCAAGCTTAACGAACTGGGCGGCAAGAATGGTGTAGGTCTTCTGGATATCGTAGAAAACCGTCTCGTTGGTATGAAGTGCCGTGGTGTATATGAGACACNAAAGTTGGTGGAAGAAATGGTATTGGTCTTTTGGACATTATTGAGAACCGCCTTGTTGGTATGAAGTGCCGTGGTGTATATGAGACACCGGGCGGAACTATCCTTTACAGAGCCCATGAATATCTGGAAAGCGTATGCCTTGACAAGATGACCCTTCATGAAAAGCAGCGCCTTGCAATCACATTTGCAGAGCTCGTATACAACGGACAGTGGTTCACACCTCTTCGTGAGGCTCTTTCAGCTTTTGTTGACAAGACTCAGGAAAAGGTTACAGGTAAGGTAAGACTGAAGCTTTACAAGGGCAATATCATCAAAGCCGGCGTATGGAGCCCGTACTCTCTGTACAGCGAAGAAATCGCTACTTTTGGTGAAAGTGATTACGACCAGAAGGATTCTGCAGGCTTCATCAACCTGTTCGGACTTCCTATCAAGGTCCAGGCTATGGTTGACCAGATGAACAAATAATAAACCAGTACAAGGATAAGATTGATTATGGCAAAAATGTGGGCCGGGCTTACATCCGGAGAAACCAGTAAGATAGCAGACGATTTCAATTCATCGATTTCATTTGACTGCAGAATGTATGCGCAGGATATTAAGGGAAGCATGGCACACGCTGCCATGCTTGCCGCTAAGAATATCATTGCCCGGGCTGATGCGGATAAGATCATTGATGGTCTTCAGAGTATCCTGGATGATCTGAATTCAGGAACACTTGAGATCGATATGTCTGCCGAAGATATCCATATGTTCGTGGAGCAGGTGCTTACGGAGCGTATCGGTGATGCAGGCAAGAAGCTTCATACCGCCCGGTCAAGGAATGATCAGGTTGCCCTGGACCTTCGTATGTATCTGAGAGATGAGATTACTCAGATTTCAGAGAAGGTTAAAGCTCTGGGCAGGGCTGTTGCCGACCTGGCAGAGGAGCACAAGTCCACCATACTTCCGGGCTACACTCACCTGCAGCGTGCCCAGCCGGTTACATTCGGTCATCATCTGCTTGCCTATGGAATGATGCTGACCAGGGACCTTTCCAGACTGGCAGACTGTGCAGAGAGAATGAATGTATCTCCAATCGGCAGCTGCGCTCTGGCAGGCACTACCTACGATACAGACAGATACATGGAGGCTTCTGCCCTGGGATTTGATTCCGTGGCACTGAATTCCATGGATGGTGTTTCCGACAGGGATTTCTGCGTGGAGCTTATGAACTGCATTGCCATTCTCATGATGCATCTTTCCAGATTTTCCGAGGAGATAATCCTTTGGTCCAGCTGGGAATTCAAGTTCGTGGAGCTGTCATCCGAATACACCACAGGCTCATCTATCATGCCTCAGAAGAAGAACTCAGATATGGCAGAACTTGTCCGGGGCAAGACAGGCCGGGTGTACGGTGACCTGATGGCTCTTCTTACCACTCTCAAGGGCCTGCCCCTGGCATATAACAAGGATATGCAGGAGGATAAGGAAGCGGTATTTGATGCAGTCGATACTGTGAAGATGTGCCTGGACGTATTTGTCGGAATGGTATCCACCATGACGGTAATCCCGAAGAACATGAGAGATGCAGCCGGACGGGGCTTTATAAATGCCACAGACCTGGCTGATTATCTGGTACGCAAGGGACTTCCCTTCCGTGACGCATATAAGATATCAGGCAAAATCGTTCACGACTGCATCGAAGGGGGCATGGTGCTGGAAACATTTCCTCTGGAAAGCTATAAAGCTTATTCAGAACTGTTTGATCAGGATGTATATGAAGCAATCGACCTGACAGCATGCGTGGAGAAGCGCATCAGTACCGGCGGTCCGTCTGTTAAGTCAGTGGAACAGCAGCTGGAGTATGTAAGAAAAATATTCGGCTGAAGCAAATTTGCTTTCTGAGCCATAAGATAAGAAAAAAATGTAGCTGCGGATGTCAGAGACCTTTGAAACAGGTCGAAAACATCCGCAGCTTTCTTTTTTGAACAAATTTGATTTTAAAAAATATATAATTTCATGCATTTGTATTATTGATTTAGCATGATAAAGTGCTAATATAGTAAAAGCTGTTGCTGCAGGAATAAATGTAACAGGAAAATGTATAAACAATCAGGAGGCTGCTATGCAGAGTTTTCATACAGAGTCAATGGAAAGACTGGCCCACGCCATGATGCTTCTGGAATCAGAAGAAGAATGCATGGCTTTTCTGGAAGACCTTTGTACCATAATGGAACTTCAGGATATGTCCCAGAGGCTTGATGCGGCGATAATGCTGAAAAAGGGCTGCAATTACCAGACCATCTCAAAGGAAATCGGCATAAGCACCGCCACTATCAGCCGGGTAAGCAAATGCATCAATTACGGCAGCGGCGGCTACAGCGCCCTGCTCCCGCGGCTTCTTTCAGAAAAAAACGAAGGCGAAGAAACGGAGAAACAATGAATATAGATATTAATGTTCTGGATGAATCGGAAAAGATAATATTTGCCCTCAGGTCCTTATACAGCAGGTACGGTTACGAAAGATACCGAATGGGAAAGTTTGAGGAATATGATCTTTACAGCAGAAACAAGGACTTTCTGGTGTCGGATTCCGTAATCACATTTACGGATACCAACGGCAAGCTGATGGCTCTGAAGCCTGACGTTACCCTGTCCATCATAAAAAACAGCAAGGACACACCGGATGCGGTGAACAAGCTGTATTACAACGAAAATGTCTACCGGGTGTCTAAGGGCAGCAACTCCTTCAGGGAGATAATGCAGACCGGGCTGGAATGCATAGGAAATGTAGACGAAAACTGCATAAAAGAGGTTCTGAAGCTGGCAGCAGAGAGCATGGGAGAGGTTACGGATGAATGCATGCTGGAAGTGTCGAATCTGGAGATACTGTCCGGCTTAACAGACGCTGTACCTGCCTCAGGAGATGTTAAAAAATCACTTATAAAATGCATCAGGGAAAAGAACCGCCACGGCATCAGGAAAATATGTTCGGAAAATGACATTGATGAATCCCTGGCAGAGGATCTGTGTGAGCTGGTTTCCATATACGGACGTCCCGATGAGATAATGGACAGACTCAGCAGCCTTTGCGGAAAATATGGACTTGAAACGGAAGCAGACAGACTGGCACAGGTGGTTTCGGTGTTTGACGGAACCCCGGTAAAGGGCAGGGTGGTAATAGATTTTTCGGAAGTATCTGACATGAACTATTACAACGGCATTATATTCCGGGGATTTATATCAGGTGTTCCGGACAGCGTTCTGTCAGGAGGGCAGTATGACAGGCTTATGAAAAAAATGGGACGCCGGTCAAAGGCCATCGGATTTGCAGTTTATCTGGACAAGCTCCACGGACTTATGAACAGAAGATCATAACATGCTGTACAGCCGTGAAAATCTACCGGGGCTGAACTGTTTTACAGCTGCATCATCTGTGCGGACGTAAGTAAATTCAGGCCGGGCTCAGGCAGACGGCATGTCCGGTGACAGCATTTGTGTAACCGGGAATTATGAAGAATATAATACTGAAGATTTCAGATTAATATATGAGGATTGAATATTGGACAAGATGTTGAATGTGGCACTTCCGAAGGGAAGGCTGGGTGAAAAAGTATATAAAATATTTGAGCAGGCAGGCTTTCCCTGTCCGTCAATACTGGAAAACAGCAGGAAGCTGATATTTGAAAATCCCGAAGGGGGTGTCAGATATTTCTGGGCAAAGCCTTCGGACGTGGCTATCTACGTAGAGCGGGGAGCCGCGGATATAGGAGTGGCCGGAAAAGATATCCTGCTGGAGTACGAACCGGACATATATGAGCTTCTGGACCTGGACATGGGCAAGTGCCGCATGTGTGTGGCGGCGAAAAAGGATTTCAGGGATGATATGACAAGAGCCCTGAAGGTGGCAACGAAATTTTCCAGAATAGCCGGCAATTACTATTCCTCCATAGGCAGGGATATCGATATCATCCATCTGAACGGATCCATAGAGATTGCCCCCATCATCGGGCTTTCGGACGTAATAGTGGACATTGTGGAAACCGGTTCCACCCTTAAGGAAAATAACCTGGAGGTAATAGAAACCATAGTCCCCATAAGTGCCAGACTGATAGCCAATAAGTCCAGCTTCAGGTTCAAGCAGGCACAGATAGAGAAGATAACAAGTGAAATGGCGGCATATACGGCACAGGCCGGAAGGAAAGATAAATGATTAAAATAATGAAATACGGCGAAGTGCCGGCAGATGAAATATTCGCAAGAGTGACAGCAATGACTGATGTTTCAGATATAGTTGCCGATATCATAGCTGATGTCAGGGCAAATGGCGATGCAGCACTTCTGAAATATACCGAGAAATTTGATAAGGCAAAACTCACACAGCTTAAGGTAACAGAAGAGGAAATCGAAGAGGCTCTGGGGATTATCGAGCCGGAATTCTTAAGAATTCTGGAAAGAGCAGCAGCCAATATCAGGAAGTTCCACAGCCGTCAGGTAAGAAACAGCTTCATCATAAATGATGAGCCGGGCATAGTAATGGGTCAGAAGGTCATCCCGGTGGACAGAGCAGGACTTTATGTGCCGGGAGGTACAGCTGCATATCCTTCAACGGTTCTTATGGATTCCATTCCTGCCAAGATTGCGGGAGTGAAGGAAGTAATGATAGTTACGCCGCCTATGGCTGACGGAAAGGTCAATCCTGTGATCCTGGCAGCAGCCCATGTGGCAGGAGTTGACAGCATTTATAAGGTGGGCGGAGCCCAGGCTATAGCAGCCCTGGCATATGGTACCGAAACAATTCCGAAGGTTGACAAGATAGTAGGACCGGGCAATGCATTTGTGGCCGAAGCCAAGAAGCAGGTATACGGCATGGTATCTATTGACATGATAGCCGGCCCCAGCGAGATACTGATAGTATCAGACGACAGAACAGACCCACGGCATGTGGCGGCAGATCTTCTTTCCCAGGCAGAGCACGATAAGAATGCAAGTGCCGTGCTGGTAACTGATTCCGCCGATTTCGCCCTTAAAGTACAGGCAGAGCTGGAGATTCAGATTCCTCAGCTGGAAAGAGAAGAAATAGCCCGCGCATCCATAGATAACAACGGCAAGATAATAGTTGCGGATAATCTTACGGCAGCCATTGATATTGCAAATGAGATTGCTCCGGAGCATCTGGAGCTGTGCGTAGATGAACCCTTTGCATATCTTGACAGCATACGTCATGCAGGCTCGGTATTTATGGGCAGAAACTGCCCGGAGGCTCTGGGTGACTATATGGCAGGTCCTAACCACACCCTTCCCACCAGCGGAACCGCCAGATTCTCCAGCCCCCTGTCAGTGGATGATTTTGTAAAGAAGACCCAATACACCTATTATACGAAGGATGCTCTGGCAGACCTGGCTCAGGATATAGATTATTTTGCCAGAAAAGAAGGCCTTACGGGGCACGCAAGAAGTGCAGTCATAAGACTTGAAAAATAAAACAGAAAGATCAGGTCATCCGAGAAAATCCATAAAAGCAGATGACCGGAGGATGATAAAATGAGCAGATATCTCAGCGGCAAATACAGCTGCCTTAAACCATACACACCCGGTGAACAGCCAAAGGACATGAAATATGTAAAACTTAATACAAACGAATCCCCGTTTCC
>JABUTA010000003.1:4734-9728 GCA_021443845.1 Parasporobacterium sp. | reverse complement strand
CGGGAGGCGGCCCGGAAGGCACTGGAAAACCTTCAGCTGTATTCGGATCCGGACTGCACGAAGCTTCTGGAGGCCATAACAAAGGTATATGATATCAGCCGTGATGAAGTGGTATTTTCCAACGGCTCCGACGAATGCCTGAATTATGCCTTCATGGCTTACTGTGATGACGAGCATCCGGCGGCATTTGCGGATATCACCTACGGATTCTATCCGGTGTTTGCCCAGATAAACCGCATCCCCTACCGGGAGATTCCTCTGAAGGAGGACTTTACTCTGGATATTGAGGATTATAAAGGCATCGGCAGCACCATTTTCATTGCAAACCCCAATGCCCCTACAGGCATAGCACTGAAACCCTCTCAGATTGAGGAGATACTTAAGAGCAATCCGGATAATATAGTGGTGGTGGACGAGGCCTATGTGGATTTCGGCACCGAAAGCTGCGTTCCCCTGATCCACAGCTACGACAATCTGCTGGTAATGCAGACATTTTCCAAATCCCGCTCCATGGCAGGGGCCAGACTGGGATTTGCAATGGGATGCAGAGAACTCATAGCAGATCTGAATGCAGTAAGATATTCCACCAACCCCTACAATGTCAACAGCATGACCATTGCTGCGGGAGTGGGAGCATTTGCCGACGAGGAATATACGAGAAACAACTGCAGGATCATTCAGGAAAACAGAAAGTACACCGTAGAGGAACTGAAAAAGCTTGGATTTACCATGACAGACTCCATGGCCAATTTCATTTTTGTAAAGCATCCTGACCTTCCCGGGGAAGAGCTGTATCTGACTCTGAAATCAAGAGGAGTTCTGGTAAGGCATTTCAGCAAACCGAGAATTTGCGAATATAACCGCATCACCATAGGCACCCGGGAACAGATGGATATACTTCTGGACAATATACGTGATATACTGAAGGACAGATAGAATTTTTGCCAGGCCATCCGTAAACAGGTAAATGCTGATATTGACGGATATGGCATATTGAAAAATGTGAAATGATGAAGAGGGAAGGACAAACCATGAGAACAGCCGAAATAATCAGAAATACAACAGAAACCCAGATAGAATTAACCCTTAATATTGACGGCACAGGTCAGTATGATATTGATACCGGCTGCGGCTTCCTGAACCATATGCTGGAACTGTTCACCAGACACGGTTCCTTTGATCTGAAACTGAAATGCACAGGAGATACATATGTGGACGACCATCATACAGTTGAAGACATCGGCATAGCTCTCGGTCAGGCCTTCAGTCAGGCTCTCGGGGACAAAAAAGGCATCACCAGATACGGTCAGATGATACTCCCCATGGATGAATCCCTGATACTTACCGCGGTAGATATCTCCGGCAGGGGATATCTGGGATATGATCTTCAGATACCCACAGAAAAGGTCGGGACCTTTGATACTGAGCTGGTGGAAGAATTCTGGCTGGGATTTATAAGAAATGCATCCATGACCATCCACATAAAGCAGCTGGCAGGCAGCAATTCCCATCACATCATAGAGGGCGCATTCAAGTCTGCAGCAAGGAGCCTCAAGGCAGCAGTGGCAGTGGATGCAGCACACAGGGACGAAGTGCCCTCCACCAAGGGGCTGCTGTGATTTTGAAGGAGAGTCCTTCGGCGGCCGGAATAACATCCCTGGGGAATGGGGACTTCGGAGCACAGGCTCCGGGCTTTATACGATTAATAATCGGAGAATGAGATGATAGCAATAATTGATTACGGCGTGGGCAATCTGTTTTCGCTGAAGAGTTCATTCAGCGTGATCGGCCATGATGCAATGGTAACAAGTGATAAAAATGAAATAGAGAAGGCAGACAGGATCATACTTCCGGGAGTGGGGGCATTTGAAGATGCTGCAGAAAAGCTCAGAACCTCAGGTATGGCTGATGTGGTGAAGGAACAGGCAGCCGCAGGGAAGCCTTTGATGGGCATATGTCTGGGCATGCAGATGCTGTTTGACAGAAGCTATGAGTACGGGGAACATGAGGGACTGGGCCTTATCCACGGAAGCGTAAAGCCTATAGCAGATGTTATAGATAAGAACCTGAAAATACCTCATATAGGATGGAACCCTCTGATATTCAGAAAGGAATCCCCTTTGTTCAGATATATAAAAGAGGGAGACTGCGTATATTTTGTACACTCATATTATGCGGCAGACTGCGATGAAAATGTGATCGCCGACGCGGAATACAGTGTTCCCCTGACGGCGGCGGTGGCAAAGGGCAATATATACGGCTGCCAGTTCCATCCGGAAAAGAGCGGCGAAGTGGGATTGAACATACTCAGGGCATTCTGTGAACTGTAAGGACATAAAGAACTGATCACTGCCGCAAATACAGCAGTGCATGCCGGTGCAAGGTCCGGATCAGTATAGTGTACGGCAGGATATATACTGTGAAAACTGCCGGTAATACAACAGAGAAAAAAGAAAGAGAACTGAAATACAATGATATTATTTCCTGCAATAGATTTATATGACGGCAAGGCGGTAAGGCTGTTCAAAGGGGACTATGACCGGATGACTGTGTACAGCGACAGCCCCTGGGAAATCGGAGCGGATTTTGTGAAATGCGGAGCCTCTCACATCCATATCGTGGATCTGGAAGGGGCCAAGGACGGCACCACCCCGAATTTTGAAACCGTGATCAGGATAAAGGAAACCGGCGGAGCCTTCTGCGAGATAGGCGGAGGCATCAGGACCATGGAGGTCATAGACCGTTATATTTCCGCAGGCATGGACAGGGTGATTCTGGGAACCGCTGCCGTAAAGGATGAGAATCTGGTCAGGGAGGCAGTCGCCGCATACGGTGATAAGATCGCCGTGGGTGTGGACATTAAGGACGGCTTCGTTGCCATAAAGGGATGGCTGGAAAAGTCCGAATACGATGCCTTCGAATTCTGCGGAAAAATGCAGCATATGGGAGTAAAGACCTTGATATGTACGGACATTTCCAAAGACGGAGCCATGCAGGGCACCAACCGGGCATTATATAAGGAACTGTCTGAAAAGTTTGATATCAATATCGTTGCCTCCGGCGGAGTGTCCTCCATGGAGGATGTAAGATATCTGGCGGACATGAAGCTGTACGGAGCTATCATCGGGAAGGCTTACTATACCGGAGCCATAGACCTGGCAGAGGCATGCAGGGCAGTAAATCCGTGACAGAGTCAGGAAGAAGTGCTTATGCGGATGGAAATGAAATCATAAACCGGCAGAGCATTTAATTCGGAAATTATAACAGAAAATAATATCGGAGAATAATTAATGATAACTAAAAGAATCATCCCCTGTCTGGATGTGAGGAACGGAAGAGTAGTAAAGGGCACCAATTTTACAGGGCTGCAGGATGTTGACTCTCCTGTGGAACTGGCAAGATATTACAGTTCCTGCGGTGCGGACGAACTGGTATTCTATGATATAACCGCCTCTGCCGAAGGCAGGGCTATCTTCACGGACATACTGTGTGAGGCGGCAAGCCAGGTGTTTATACCTCTGACGGTAGGCGGGGGCATCAATACTGTGGAGGATTTTGACCGGGTGCTGAAATGCGGCGCAGATAAGGTAAGCGTTAACTCAGGAGCCATAAGAAATCCTTCCCTGGTAGGTGAAGCTGCCAGACTGTACGGAGACCAGTGTGTGGTACTTTCTGCAGATATAAAGAGAGTGGACGGAGTTTTCAGAGTATTTGCAAAAGGCGGCCGGGAAAATACCGGCATGGAAGCCATAGAATGGATCAGAAGATGCGTCGGCGAGGGCGCCGGGGAAATAGTTGTCAATTCCATTGATACAGACGGAGTAAAGAACGGATTTGATCTGGAAATGCTTGAGGCAGTATGCAATGCAGTGTCTGTACCGGTCATTGCATCCGGCGGGGCAGGCTCCATAAAGGATTTTATTACGTTGTTTAACACCCTGCCGGGAGTGGACGCAGGACTGGCAGCGTCAATCTTCCATTTCGGTGAGGTATCCATAGCAGACCTGAAGCAGGAAATGGCGGCAAACGGTATTCCTGCACGCCTTGGACATTAAATTATGTTCCTGCAGAGATAACGGAGAACAGCAGTACCCGGGGAGCAGGGCTGGGAAAAAGCATTGCCCCCGGTTATGAGGAGAACATAACAGTGACAGATATAAATGAACTTAAATTTGATGAAAAAGGTCTCATCCCTGCTATAGTCGTGGATGCAGACACGAAGCAGGTGCTTACACTGGCATATATGAACCGGGAAAGCCTCATGATATCCCTTGAAAAGGGACTCACCTGTTTCTGGAGCAGGTCCAGGCAGGAGCTGTGGCTTAAAGGGGACACCAGCGGCAATTATCAGCACATAGTATCCATAACAGCAGACTGTGACAAAGATGCGCTGGTGGTCATGGTACATCCCGACGGTCCTGCCTGTCATCTGGGAACAGTGTCCTGCTTTACCAACACAGTATGGGAGAAAAAATGATAAAGATCAATGACAGGGTATTCATAGACAATCCGGAAAAGTCGGACCTTCATATGCACACCTGTTTCTGTGACGGCAGGGGAACACCTGAGGAAATGGTGCTGTCCGCCATTGATAAGGGCATGGAATGCATCGGGTTTTCAGGCCACAGCTATGTGGCAGAGGACCCGTCCTGCGGTATGTCCCGGGAAAATGCAGTCCTGTATATGAAGGAAATTGCGCTGCTTAAGGAAAAATATAAGGATAAGATAAGAATTTACTGCGGAGTTGAACAGGATTATATGTCAGGGCCATATCCTGACGGGTATGATTATGCTGTAGGCTCCGTTCATTATTTATGCACTCCTGACGGTCCGGCAGCTGTGGATGACAGCCCGCAGATACTACGGGAGGCAGTGGAAAAGTATTTCGGAGGAGACTTCTATCTGGCGGCGGAAAATTATTTCAGCCAGGTATCGGATGTGATCAGAAGGACCGGGGCAGATATAATAGGCCATTTCGATCTGATCAGTAAATT
>JABUTA010000003.1:0-4727 GCA_021443845.1 Parasporobacterium sp. | reverse complement strand
AAGGAAGAAATGTTCGACGAAACAGACGAACGTTATGTAAGAGCATGGCAGAATGCAGCCGATGAACTGCTGAAGACGGGAAAAGTCTTTGAGATAAATACGGGAGCCATGTCCCGGGGCTGGAAGAATGTCCCCTATCCTTCTGAGACCATGATAGCCTATATAAAAAGCCGGGGGGGAAGGTTTATATTGTCAGGCGACAGCCATTCACCGGAAAATATAGGATATTCCTTCGAAGGTGTGCAAACCTGAAAAACACAGGATAGACCTGTCACATTATGAAAAGAGTGTGAAAGAAAAGTCTGATATATGGAATATCATGAAAATATCGTATAAAATAACCGTGTAAAAAAGAGTAATATCAACCCTTTATAAAGACAGGAGAAAAAATATGAAGAAATTTGTAAAGAAAGCAGCGGTTGTAGGTATATCTGCGGCACTGGCAGCAGGATGCGTGATGCCTGTATCAGCAGCAGAACAGCTCAAAGGAACGGCAGATGTCAAAATAGAGTTCAATCTGGACGGCGAAGTGATCAGGTCAGTCACCGGTGCGGATCCGGGAGCGATTGAGAACGGCATTATCGATATCAATGTAGCTGCGGATGAGGAAAAAGGTCTTATAGGTGAGAACATTGATATCACCATCAACGGTACACATATTGCAGGAGCCGATATTTATGCAGCTCTGGCAGATATGATCGTATATATACAGTCACCGGAGCTTTCAGAATCGTTTCTGAAGCTGGATTTCAATGAACTTATGAACATGATGTCGGAAAGTATGGGTGAATCGGCAGGAGTATCATCCGGCGGTGCGTCACCGGTAGAAGCCGCTGCAGACTCAGCAGAAGAGGCCGCAGATTCAGCGGAGGAAGCTGCAGACTCAGCAGAAGAAGCAGCAGATTCGGCAGAAGGCGAATCAACAGGTGAATCAGCTTCCGGAGAATCCATGTCAGAGGAGCAGCAGGCTGAGATTACGGAATTTCTGGAAACAGCCGCTGAAAAATACATTGCACCTTTAATGGCAGCGGGCAGAGAAACTTCCGCATCATCAGAGATCAAAGTAAATGATAAGTACCTGAAAATTGATTACACAGGAATTGCCATTGATTTTGAAGCTGCTGCAGATACACTTATGGAAGTTCTGGAAGAAATGAAAAATGATGAACAGCTTCTGGAAAGCATCAGCTCTCTTTCAGGAGCACAGGTTCCGAAGGAAGAGTGGGATGCTGCAATTGATGAAGGAATCGCAGGCATTGCACAGCTGGTGGCAAGCGGCGAAATAAAAGATTCCGGAATCTTCCTTATGGCCGGAACTGACGAAACAGGCGCCTGCACCAATGCATATGCAGAACTTGTTCATGGCAACATGCAGATGAGAGTGGCTGATTTCGTAGGATATACGGATGAAACAGGAACAAGCAGCGTATTCCTGACAATCGGAGCAGACGAGGAAGTACTCTCAGTCAACGCTGCATTCAGGCAGGATGACAATGGAATTCTGAAGGGTGAAGCAGATATATTCGTGACAGGACAGAAAGTCGGAGGAATCGAAGCCGAGATCAATACGTTGAAGTCTGAAGGAACTGTAGTGATCTATGCTGATCTCTACGAAGGACGTGACATCGAACTTACAGTGGGATATGCAGAAAACTTCGCAGAATTCGCACTGGCACTTCACGGACAGAAGGCAGTTACACTGACAATTACTGCAGGTGAAGGCAGGGATATGGAATTCCCTGATGCAGCAGCTCTTGAAGGTGCGGTAAATATGCTGAATGATGATGAAATGAACGCATTCGCTGAATCTGTGGATCAGACAAAGATTGAGAATAACCTGGAAAAGGCAGGACTTCTGACCATAGAGGTATATGAGGATCCCTACGCAGCTGAAGTTGAATCGGCTCTTCAGCAGCTTGAAGATGAACTTCAGTCAGCGATTGACGGAGAACTTTCGGATGAAGCTAAGGCAGAAATTGAATCTGCAATCGCTGCCATTGAGGGAGCAGAATTTCCGACAGAAACCGAAACATCTGCATCAAAGGGAATCGGTCTTAAATTAAAATAACAGTAAAGTGTTGGAAATACCTGAGAAAATACTTCGGATTTTCCGGAAATACAGCAGCGGGTGCTGCAAAACAGATAAACTGTTTTGCAGCACCCGCTTTTCTGACAATAGGATTTTTTGTCTTTCCAATGTTCTGTTCCGCCTCTTTTATTGAAAAACAATCGTTTTTATGTTAAATAGAAAGCTGTTATAGATTCGTTCAAAATAATAAAAACAGAGGTTGTTTCAAATGAAAAAAGCAGTTCGCTGTTTAATTGAGATATTGTTGATAGCAGTTGTATTCTGTGCGGTCTTCTTCCCGCTGACAGAATTTGTCAAGCATGAGACCTTCAAAGGATACCATGATTATATGATGGGATGTGCGGACAGGATACGCGGCATCTTTGAAGTGGAATCCGAAATGCTTCACACCATAGAAAAAACGGGAAAAGATCTATTTGAGACTAAGCTGAGAGATTCCGAGCAGGAAAAAGATGAGAAGACCGTTGCCGAAAAGATAAGTGAATATTCTGCAGAAAATGATCAGGAAGATCTTATCATAATCAATAATGACAACATTTGTTTTATCGTAGATAAAGACGGAATTCCGACCGCATGGGATTCGGAAAAGCTGAGCGAAAGCCAGGCAAAGCAGATCATTCAGTATATTAACAAAGACGCGGTAAGATCGGTCGTTCGCGATAAGATCAATCTCCCGAATGGGGAAGCAGTAAACGCAGATTATTTCAAACTCAGTGACAACTCTTATTTTGTCAAAATATGCTCGGAAGAATCTGGAAAAGTGAGCTTTAATTACAGATCTCTCTTCTCAAGATTGCTGACTGCGGAAAAATCAGATGCAGACAGCTTTGATATTGTATGTGTGAATGATTCCGGCAGCGGAGAATTTGATTCAGATAACTTTTATGTATGGAATAAGCGCGACGCAAATGGCGAGATTGAAGCAGATGCTGACGTTAAAGGTCTTATCCTTCAGGATAAATGGTACGGACAGTGCACCGTAAACGGAACTCAGTGTACAGCAGCAGTAAGTATTTCGGAAGAGGGGCTCTGCTTTGTCCATATTGAGACCGACCAGAACATGATAAGTTATATCTATACACTTATCCTTCTGATAGCGCTGGCTTCCCTGGGATTTTCTCTGGCTATCAGGCAGTTTGCCAGGAATACTGCCGTACGGAACAGAGAACAGGGAATTCATAACAGACAGAAGAGACTTTCTTTTGTCGGTTTTGATTTGACTGTTTCATCACGGACACTGCCCATTGTTCTGTTCGGCGTGGCCATTTTGATGGTTTTTACGATTCTGGTGCAGTCACTTACCGGTAATCTTGAGCTCATCGATCGCAATAATTCAAAGATCGAAAGTATAAAAAACATCAATTCGGCTAACCGTGGACTTCAGAAGGAATTATATGAACAGATCAATTCGAAAGTCTTTTCGGAAATTGATACTGTCGAGCGGTTATTCAGGGAAAGACCGGATCTGATCAATCAGGAAAACCTGCAGGGTATCAGCAAAACCATGGGATTCGAATATATTATGGTGTTTGATCAGTGGGGATTACTTCAGTGCACTGATTCACCCTATCGTTCTCTGAGGATCGATGAGATTTCTGCAGATCAGGAGCTTGCAGCATTGATGCAGGGCATAGAGCCTGTTACAGCAGAATCAACGATTTCCGGGCCGGCTGAAAAAAGAGGAACATCAACTGAATCCCAGATCCTGTTCGGAAAATCTATGAGGGATAAAGATGATAATCTCACCGGAGCACTGGTGGTCTGCATTAAGGAAGAATTTTTGAATGAAGCTGATGTGATGTCAATGATAGTTTCCGCTGTTTCCGGTAGTGATACAGAGTCAATGATCATCGATCAGGAAAGTAATACCATCGAATACTCTACCATCGATTCCCTGTCCGGTGTAAAAGCACTTGAGGGCGGAATGAAAGAGGAACAGCTTGTTGCCGGTTATCACGGGCCGCTGAATATAAAGGGAACAAACAGTATTGCTTCATCGGGAAGTATCGAGAATAAACTTGTATTCTTTGCCTCGAATTATTCGGTTGATTGGGTATCCGGCCTTATTATCGTTCTTTTATTAAGCATCTTCCTGTTAATATCGTTTTTCCAGCTGATCTTCATTCCCAAAAGTGAAGTACGGGAGGAAGAAGAACAGGAACAGGAACAGACCACAAATCACAGAACCGGAAGAAAACACTACAGCATCGATGAATATCTGTTCGGAAGCATTATAGAAGAGACTCACAGGGAACGTCAGGCCCGGAAGATAAAAGCAAGCAGGAGAACCAAGCTTCAGACAGGTATTCGCAGTCTGACCGGAAGGGATATCCTGAGTGTATTCTTCATAGTTCTGATACTTCTTGCATATGTTTTCTTCTTTTCGGGAGCAGAGTATGTATTTCTTATCGGTCAGTGGGCCAAATCAGTGAATATCATCAGTATTTCCCATTGCGTGGTCCTGCTGACGATGGTGATGGTCGTCGCCATTATACTTCGGACCGTTCTTCTGGTGATATCGCATATGGTGAACCAGCGCGGTATGACAGTCTGCCATTTGATACGCAGCTGCATCAGCTATGCCGCAGGTATTGTCGGACTTCTGTTATGTCTTGAAACCCTGGGCGTTGATACAGGT
>JABUTA010000039.1 GCA_021443845.1 Parasporobacterium sp. | reverse complement strand
ATGCCGGTATTTCATGGATTCGGCCTGGGAGTATGCATACATTCAATGCTTTACAACGGGGGAAGATGCATTCTCATCCCCAGATTCACACCGAAGAGTTATGCAAAACAGATTACAAAATACAAATGCAACTTTATTGCAGGAGTACCGACCCTGTTTGAAGCTCTGTTAAGGCTTGACTGCATGGAAAAGGCAGACCTCAGCAGCCTTAAGGGCGTATTCTCCGGGGGAGACTCTCTTTCCATAGAACTGAAGAAAAAATTTGATAAATTTCTGTATGAGCATAATGCGTCCATACAGGTCCGTGAGGGATACGGTACCACCGAGACGGTTACGGCATGCTGTCTGACACCTCCTACCATGCATAAGGAAGGAAGTATCGGCATTGCCTTTCCGGACACATTTATCAAGATCGTGCGTCCTGACACAGATGAAGAGCTTCCCTACGGTGAAGAAGGGGAAATCCTCCTGGCAGGCCCTACTGTCATGAAGGGTTACATGGACCAGCCGGAAGAAACGGCCAACACCTTGAGAAAGCATGCTGACGGCCTTACCTGGGTATATACAGGTGACCTGGGATATATGGACGAAGAGGGATTTGTATATTTCAAAGGCCGTTCAAAGAGAATGATAATCAGCTCAGGATATAATATTTACCCTGCCCAGATGGAAAACATACTTGACGGCAACAAGATGGTTCAGATGAGCTGCGTAATAGGTCTTCCGGATGCATATAAGATGCAGAAAGTAAAGGCATTTGTTGTGCTTAAGCCGGGATATCAGCCATCGGAGGAAGTATGGCTGAAGCTTATGGCATACTGCAAAAAGCATGTGGCAAAATACGCCATGCCCTGTGATATAGAATTCAGGGATGAACTGCCCAAGACACTTGTAGGCAAGGTGGCTTACCGCATACTTGAGGAAGAAGAACTGGCAAAATATGCTGCGATGACAGAAGAACAGAGAAAACTGCCGGATCCGGTTTCTTTAAAGAGAGACCAGATAGCTGCAGCCGCAGCTCTGCTGGAGGGAGACGATATGCCGGTCATGGAAGCAGCCGAAACAGAAGCTGCAGCTGCTGAAGACAGCATAAGCGAATAATTTATTATTGCAAAATACATGGATAATGGCATATAATGCCGTTACTACGTATATTTAATCAGGAGGCTCTATGGCAAAGAAAAAAGAACGCCGTCGTTTCGGTGACCGCAGGGACGGCAAGCTGATCCGTGATCTGGATCCCATGCACGTGATCTGTCCGATACTTTACCCGAACCGGTGCGATAATGAAGCTTATTTCCTTGAAAAATTCGATATGGCCCCTATAAGGGCATATCTTGATAAGCTCAATAAGGAAGAAACAGAATTCCCTTATACACCATTCCACGTTCTTGTTACCGCAGCAATAAAGATCCTTACAGTAAGGCCGAAGCTCAACAGGTTTGTTGCCAACAAGCTTATGTATCAGAGAAATGAAGTCTGTGTTTCATTTGTTGTAAAAAAACTGTTTACTGATAGCGGTGCGGAGGCTCTTGCCATAATACATGCCGACCCGAAGGATGATATCAGGACCATCCACAGGAAATTATATAAGCAGATCAGCTCCAGCAGGAGTGATAAGGTAGATAAGTCATCAGAAAGCATGGATATAGTAAGCCGCATGCCAAGGAGACTCACCAGAGCATTCTGCGAGTTTATCTGTTTTCTGGACCGTATCGGAAAATGTCCGAAGGGTCTCATTGAGACAGACCCTTACTATACATCCATGGTACTGTCAAATCTGGGTTCACTGAAGCTGAACGTAGGATATCATCATCTCACCAACTGGGGAACATGCTCAATGTTCTGCGTAATGGGCGAGATAAAGAACCAGAACTTCCTTAAGGAAGACGGAACCGTGGAGACAAAGGAAATGGTGAGTCTGGGACTTACCGTTGATGAAAGACTTGCTGACGGATACTATTATGCAAAATCCCTCAGGCTTCTGCAGAAGATATTTGAAAATCCGGAGCTTCTGGAGCTTCCGATGGATGAGGAAATAGAGTTCTGAAATGAGATAAGTCAATTTTCGGGGGATGTGAGAGCACTGTCCCCCGCGAGCATGAAGGACATGGCCAGGTGAAGCAGTTCATCTGGCTTTTTCAGTTCGGTATGGCCTATTTCGCATATACGCCGGATTCTGTATATGAGGGTTGCCCGGTGAATATACAGGGCCTGGGCAGTCTGCACGGCATTCATATTCTGAACGAGATATTCACGTAATGTTTTAAGGTATTCCGTACGGTTGGTCCTGTCATACTCTGCCAGACGGACATATACAGGTGACAGCAGTTCATCAGCTGTGAATTCACCGGTAGACATACGCACCATATAGGCCAGTACACAGTCGGAAAAACGGTGAAGAACATTTCCGGGACGTATGGCCGATCCGGATTCCCATGCAGCTTCAGCCTGGCGGTAAAGTTTCCTTATTGCGGAAATATCCGTAAAGGAACCGGATATACCGCCGGTAAGGGAATTGCTTCTCATGAAGTTTTCGATATCTGAGGTATCGATGTCTGCTGAAGGATCTTCAGATCCGGCATTAAAATGCCGGTGATTAATGATAACGATGGTGTTTTCCTTATGATTAAGGGCAAAGACTCCCGGAAAGTCCCGGACTATTTCCATACAGTAATAATGTACAGAATCCAGGATAAGATTCCTGTGGGGGGATGTCATGAATATTACGGAATATCTGTCATCGGCATTCCAGCTGATCTTTCCCAGCTCTTCTGTCAGGCGTTTCCTGTTTACTGTTCCCGATGATACTGCTTCGAGAAGCAGGCCGGACAGAGTGTTTGAATCAGACATATGGTCTGCATATCTGCGGCCGATGGCTTTTTCGAAATATGAAGCAAGATACTCCAGGAACAGATAATCCGTATCCCTGAACGCCCTGACATTTTCCGTAAGGGAAATTCTGTAAATGACTGTATCTTCCCGGAAAATGTTCCGGATCATAATGCGCATATGAAGCCGGGGATCGGAAATGATAAAGATCTCTTTTTCCGAGTTCAGTTTTCTGCCTGCGGGAGAAGTCCGCATAATGTCCTGGATATCACACTGAAGATGATTAATAGCAAACCCCTCGGAAGTGAACAGGTTATCAGGCAGATCCGAAAGCTCTGAGGATTGTGCAGATGTAATGTAGTTGAAGGAAGGATCAGATACAGCCAGACGATTGGTAAAAAGTTCGGCTGATGCATCAATAAACCTTTCGAAACCCGAGAGCCGCCCGAACCTGTCGGCTGCGCGTTCAAGTTCTGCTTCCCATGCTTCAAAAAAATCAAACACACCATTGACGATATTGAACAGTTCAAATATGTCAATGCTGCTGTCTGCCAGTATGGCTGCCGGAATATTGAGGATATCGGAAGACTTGTCGCCTGATATGATAATTGCACATCCGTCCTGATATTCAAGCCCGGCAGGAATCCTGTCAGCGGAGGTTATGTACAGGGTATCAGAAAGAAGCTCTGTCTCAGAGGTAAGGAAGATGGGTCTGGACAGCCTTAATGTACTGTATATATCCTTGAATCCGAGGATGACAGCTCTTGATTCAATTCTTTCAGCTATCATCTTAAGTGACAGTTTCATAATGCCTCCGGATTGATATGACCTGCAGGGAATATGCGGCGTTTCCGGGCAGCTGCCTGAAATGCTGCAATGAATTAATAATAGTTTAGAAAGATGCGGTAAAATTGTCAAACATAATTGAAACTGAATAAAGGATGCTATAAAATAAAATGAATTATGCAGATTTATCAGTGAATTTCATGCTGTATTGAAATTGGTATGAAAATCAATTATTATATATATCCGACTCGAATATTAGATATCCGGTTGAAAAGAGGAATAAATGAGCGATTATAAGAGTTATCTTCATAGTGAATATTATTTTGATCCGATGACAAAGCTGGCAATGGGCCTGGGAGTTTTTGTGCTTGGCGGTGTTCTCGGGTTTATATACAGCTCGATTTTTTATTGGGCAAATTCGGGATTTCTGACATTTTACTGGAGAACAGGAACCTTCGGACCCTGGAGTGATGCGTACAGCATCATAGCTCTCCTGCTGTTCCTGTTCCTCAGAAGGCTCAGAAAATATCCCGTTGCTGCAATACTGATAGGTACTGTAATATGTACGGTGGTACAGGCAATGCTGGGTCTGGGACTTTATTATTTCGGAAACGGCATGAGAGCCTGGAACTATAATCTTGAGATTCTTAACTTCGGCAATTTCGGAGGCTTCATCTGTTTGCGGTCCGTAATAGAATTCATGATATTTACCATACTCATTATGTATGTGATAGCTCCTCTGGTTTATCATATGGCATGTGCTATGTCCAAAGGCGCGTTTGTGACTTTATGGCTCATTATCGGATCCGTATGTGCAGCAGATATTATTTACAATAATGTGTTATGTGTCCTTATACCGTCTCTGAAGAACGCTTCAGATGTATATAAGGCGGCAGGCATGAGGTTTATGACATTCTAAAAGATGAAGGAGAACATCAGAAACAGTTCGAAATCAGGAAAGTCCTTATTCATGGTGATCATTTTTGCGGTTTTTATAGCTGCGGTGGTCATCATTGTTTGCGTTTCCAACAGCAGCAGAAAAAGTGCCGAGGCAGAAGAAGGTGCACAGTATATACGTACCATGGAGGGACGGGATCCCGTTGCCATAGAGAACAGCATTTTTCAGGCATCCCGTCAGAAGGTCATAGATGAAATGAAGGAAAAACTGGCAGAGGATCCGGATGCAGTATGGAAAGCTCTGTCAGATGTGAACACAGTATTGATGGGAGATTCCAGAGTAGTAGGCTTTGATGTTTTCGGCTTCATGGATCCCAGCCGTGTGATCGCCGAAGGCGGAGCCACAATCCGCGTTATTCCGGAATACTATGACACCCTTAAGGCCCTTAATCCCAACCTTCTTGTTCTGTCCTACGGCGTAAATGACATGAATAATTACTGGTATTGGGAAACCAAGGAAGAATATATCGCAGAACTGATGCAGACAATGGGGGAACTTAATGAGCTTCTTCCGAATGCCTATATTTATGTACAGACCATGTTCCCTGTTACTGAGGTAGGCCTGGAAAGCAGCTCCCACTGGGCAGAAATACCTGACTGGAATGCTTCAATAAAGGCTGCATGTGAGGAGCACGGATTCAGATATATAGACCTGGAGCATCTGGGATATGAACACATGGATGAATATGCAGAAGACGGAATACATCTTATGTATTCATTCTATCCGACCTGGGGAAATGCAATACTTATGAAATATCTTGAGGACAGCGGAGCATTATAATGGGCTTTATCAGACTTAGAGCAAATATATTACAGCTTGCGAGCATTATCATGGTGGCGGCACTGATTGCCGTTATCATATCGTTGTCGTCCGGTGCAGCTGAAAGCAAAAAAGAAATGAATGAAGTGGCACCGGCTCTTGTACGGCTGTTTTCAAACGATAAGTCAGCGGAAAGCAATGACAGGACCTTCAAGAAATATTACGGGCTGAATGCGGCTGATTATGATGCAGTGGTTCTTTATTTCCCTCTGACAAACATGGATGCAGAGGAAATGCTGATCGTGAAGCTTAAGGACACGTCCCAGGCTGAGGCGGTGAGAGCGGCCATGGAAAAGAGGCAGCAGACCCAGATCGGCATATATGAGGGATACGCTCCCGAGCAGCTTTCACTGTGTGAAAACGGAATAATCGATGTTCAGGGCAACTATGTGCTGTATGTTGTTCACCCGGATGCGTCAAAGATAGACGAAGCCTTCCGGGCAGGTCTGAAATAAGGAGGGTACCGGATAATGTTATTCAGCAGTTTATTCTTTATCTGCATATTCCTGCCGGTGACACTCATTATTTATTATGCTGTGCCCTGGAAGTTCAAGAATTTTGTCCTTCTGATACTGAGCCTTGTATTCTATGCCTGGGGAGAGCCGGTTTACGTAATCCTCATGATGTTCAGCATAGTCTTCAATTACATGGCCGGTATACAGATGGGAGACTTCCGAAAACTGAAAAACGAAAGGCGCAGGAAGATAGTATTCATATTTACCGTGGCGGTAAATCTGGGAATGCTGGGGTTTTTCAAATATTTTGATTTTCTTATCGGCAGCATAAACGGTCTGTTCGGGGCGAATATTCCTCTTAAGAACATTGCTCTTCCCATAGGTATTTCATTTTATACCTTCCAGATTCTCTCCTACGTAATAGACGTTTACTGGGGCAAGGTTCCGGTGCAGAAGAACATCATCAGCTTCGGTGCATATATCACCATGTTCCCCCAGCTGATCGCGGGCCCGATAGTAAGATATGAAGATATCATGAGCCAGCTGAAGAGAAGGACCATCAATATCAGAAAAATTGCTGATGGTGCAGCATGGTTTATAAAGGGTCTGAGCAAAAAGGTACTGCTGGCAAATAACATAGGAATGCTTTTCGACAGTATATCTGCGATAGATGCCTCTGAAAGAGCAGTGACCACCACCTGGCTTATGGTAGCTGCATTTGCGCTGCAGATATATTTTGATTTTTCGGGATATTCTGACATGGCCGTAGGTCTGGGCAAAATGATGGGATTTGAGTTCGTGCAGAACTTTGACCATCCTTTTACATCCATGAGTGCAGCAGAGTTCTGGCGGAGATGGCACATTTCCCTGGGTACCTGGTTCAGGGAATATGTATATATTCCTCTGGGAGGCAACAGATGCTCTGCCCTGAAAAATATGAGAAATCTTATGGTGGTATGGGTCCTCACAGGCCTGTGGCATGGCGCAGCGTGGAATTTTATACTCTGGGGTGCATTTTTCGGTGTAATGATGATACTGGAGAAATATGTGATCGGAAACTTTCTTGAGAGACTTCCGAGAGCCCTCCGGCATCTGTACGCGGCAGTGGTAACATTTTTTTCATGGATACTGTTTTCGGCACCGTCTACTGCGGAGATAGGACGGACCATAGTTTCAGGTACCGGCGGATACGGAAATGCTTTTATTGACAGTACCACGGTTTATTTTTTCATGACTAACCTGGTGCTTATCATTATCTGCATCCTGTGCAGTACGCCTCTGGTAAGCAATCTGTTCAAGGCCCTCTGCAGAAATTTCGGAACCGGAGGAGAAGCTGCAGGTGCAATATGCTATTGTCTCATGCTGGTGGTATCAATGGCATTCCTGGTAAATGATACATATAATCCGTTCCTGTACTTCAGGTTCTGAGGAAGAATATTAAATGGCAAAGAAAAGAAAAAGAATCAGACAACCGCAGATAGGGTCGCCGAAAATGAGGGCAATAGTTCTCATTTTCTTTGCGGCGCTTATTATCGTTGCTGATATCATACTTCTGTTCAGCCACAGTAAATCCTTTTCTGAAACAGAAAACCGTGTGCTGCAGCAGGCTCCGGAACTGACCATGAACAGCCTGATTTCAGGAAAATTCATGACCCAGGAAGAGGATTTCGTAACGGACCAGTTCTTCATGAGAGATGCCTGGATATCACTGAAGCTTCTGGCGGACAGATTATCCGGAAAGGCAGAGTCCAATAATGTATATCTGGGCAAGGAGGGCTATCTGATAGAAAAGCCGGTTGTACCTTCCGAGGAGTATCTGACCAGAAACCTTCAGGCGATCAATGCATTTGCCGACAGATACAGTGAAGTGAACACCGTAATGACGCTGGTTCCGCCGGTTGCATGGGTATGCGACCAGCTGCTTCCGGATAACGCACCCTGTGAGAATGTTGATGCAATAATGGCTTCAGTGAAGAGCGGCCTGTCGGATAACGTTGATTTTGTGGATATTACGGCGGCGCTTAAAGAACATAAGACAGAACCTTTATATTTCAAAACAGACCATCACTGGAAGAGTCTTGGAGCGAAGTATGCATTTGACGTACTGGCATCCCATCTGGATGTGACCCCGGTTGACGATTATTCTGTCATGACTGTAACCACAGATTTTGCCGGTACCATGGCTTCCAATTCCGGAGATACATCCCAGAGGGATTCCATTGAGATCTACGTTCCTCTTACGGGAAACGCAGAGGCACTTCAGGGAAGTCAGTCTGAGCGGGCGCTGGCATCAGACCTGGAGTATGTAGTGGAGTATACAGATGCAGGGGAAACCGTAAAAACCGCTACCATCTACAATTCCGCAGCTCTTTCACAGAAGGATAAATACCAGGTATTCCTGGGAGGAAATCATCCCCTGATCAATATCAAGACCAGTGCGGACAACGGACGGAATCTGCTGATGCTGAAGGATTCATATGCCAATACCTTCCTGCAGTTCCTGCTGCCGTATTATCAGACTATTACAATAGTTGATCCCAGATACTACAGTGACGATATTTACAAGCTTATGTCAGACAGGGGAATTACAGACGTTCTTATACTGTATTGTGAAAACTACTTTATAACAGATAATTCTCTGTTCGGTGTATTGGAATTTGAAGTTTGATTGATAAAACCCGGAGCCGGATCATTTACGGCACTCCGGATAAGGAGGAAATATATGTCAACACCATATTATATTACAACAGCCATTGCCTATACTTCCGGCAAGCCTCACATCGGAAACACCTATGAGATCGTGCTGGCAGATGCTATTGCACGTTTCCGCAGAATGGAAGGCTTCGATGTAAGGTTCCAGACGGGAACCGACGAGCATGGCCAGAAGATCGAAGACAAGGCTACAGCAGCAGGACTGACACCCAAGGAATTTGTTGATAAGACAGCAGCAGAAGTAAAGAGAATCTGGGACCTTATGAATGCGTCATATGACCGTTTCATAAGAACTACTGACTCAGACCATGAGGCACAGGTTAAGAAGATATTCAACAAGCTTTACGAAAAAGGCGATATATATAAAGGCGCATACGAAGGCATGTACTGCAAGGAATGTGAAGCATTCTATACCAACAGTCAGGTAAAGGACGGAAAATGTCCTGACTGCGGCATGGAAGTACATCCTGCAAGGGAAGAGGCTTATTTCTTCAAGATGAGCAAGTATGCTGACCGCCTTATAGAGCATATCGAGACTCATCCTGAGTTTATACAGCCGGAATCCCGCAAGAATGAGATGATGAACAACTTCCTGAAGGCAGGTCTCCAGGATCTGTGTGTTTCACGTACATCCTTCAAATGGGGTATCCCGGTGGAATTTGATCCTGAGCATGTAATATATGTATGGATCGATGCCCTCTCAAACTATATTACAGGTCTCGGCTATGATGTGGACGGTAATAATAATGAACTGTATGAGAAATACTGGCCTGCAGATCTTCATCTCATCGGTAAGGATATCCTGAGATTCCACACCATTTACTGGCCTATCATGCTCATGGCTCTGGATGTTCAGCTTCCGAAGCAGATATTCGGTCATCCCTGGCTCCTTCTTGCAAAGGACAAACAGCAGGATGATGAGGATGCCCCTGTCAAGATGAGCAAATCAAGAGGCAATGTTATCTACGCTGATGATCTGGTAGAGGTATTCGGAGTTGATGCAGTAAGATATTTCGTCCTTCATGAAATGCCTTTTGAAAATGACGGCACCATATCCTGGGAGCTGGTGGTTGAACGTGTAAATTCCGATCTTGCCAATACTCTTGGCAATCTGGTAAACAGAACGATCTCCATGAGCAACAAGTATTTCGGAGGTATAGTTGAGAACACCGAATGTGCACCATGTGATGCATGCCAGGCACTGGATGCAGACTTCAGGGCAACTGTTACAGGCATCCGTGACAAGGCTGTTGAGAAGATGAAAGATCTTCATGTGGCTGATGCAATGACGGAGATCTGGAATCTCTTCAAGAGGTGCAACAAGTATATCGACGAGACCGAACCCTGGGTTCTGGCAAAGGACGAGGCAAAGAAGAGCAGGCTGGCCACTGTATTGTACAACCTTATTGAGGGTATCACCATCGGAGCTTCTCTGATTCAGCCTTTCATGCCGGAGACTGCGGTTAAGATAGTGACTCAGCTGAATACTGAGCTCCGTGCCTTTGACAGCCTTGACCGGTTCGGACTTTATCCGTCAGGCAATAAGGTGACTGAGAAACCGGAAATACTGTTTGCAAGACGTGATATTAAGGAAGTGCTTGCACAGGTCGAGGAGATTTTAAGCAGATAATTTTATTTGATGTCAGCCGGGGCATAATAACCCCGGCTGATGGTATTTCAGGTCCGCATATTTTCACTCAGCAGCTGCCTTTTTTGGATGATTATGATCATGACATGGAGATGATACGGCGTAAGGATTAATATATGAGTTTGATTTTTGACACACATGCACATTATGATGATGAGGCTTTCAATGAAGACAGGGAAGCAATTCTTTCGGGTCTCCCGGCGAAGGGGGTGGGGGCAGTGGTCAATGCTGTTGCTTCCGCAAGAACCCTGCCTTTTATCCTGGGACTTACGGACAGATATGGATATTTATATATGACAGCAGGCCTTCACCCCTGCGAGTGTTACGGCTGCGGCGATAATATGGGCAGCCGTGTCATGATCCCTGAGGATATGCCTGAGGGACATCCGGCTGTGATGAAGGCTGTTTCGGCTTTTGACGGTGTGCAGATCATTGATGAAACATGGACTGCCGGTGACAGGGAAATGAAGCTGCTGGAAGCTTTTATGACTGAGCCCCGGGTGGTGGCTGTAGGTGAAATCGGGCTGGACTATCATTATGATGATACCCGCAAAGATGTTCAGCAGAAATGGTTCGGGGATCAGATTGCTTTGGCTCTCAGATATGGTAAACCCATCAATGTTCACAGCAGGGATGCGGCAGCGGATACTCTGGATATTATAAAAGCTGAGTCCGCAAGGGATGTCGGGGGCATTATCCATTGCTTTTCTTACGGAAAAGAAATGGCGGGAGAGTACCTGGATATGGGTTTCATGCTGGGCATAGGAGGGGTTGTTACTTTCAAAAACTCCAGAAAGATCAAAGAGGTGGTTGAATACATGCCTATGGACCGGATTGTTCTGGAAACTGACTGTCCGTATCTGGCACCGGCTCCTTTCCGGGGACAGAGAAACGATTCGACCCTGCTGACCTATGCGGCTCAGGCGATTGCCGATATCAAGGGATTGCCGGCGGAGGATGTTATTGCAATAACACAGGCTAATGCCCGGAGGGTTTACAGGGTATGACTGCGGCAGTGATTTATGGCATGCCGACTGAAATGCATATAACTGAAATCACTCAGATGACTGCGGCGGTGATTTATGGCATGCCGCCTGAAATGCATATAACTGAAATTGCTCAGATGACTGCGCCTGTAATTCATGGCATGACTTAACTGTCTGCTTCATGCCGGGCAATTCGCAGTAAAATCTGATGATTTTCCTGCTCAGTTGCCCTGACGTATTTCGGACTGGTGGTCCTCATACGTCACATTCGCATCCAGCTAAGTCATACCTGAATTACGACGGCTCGTCATATTCGCATTTCAGTTATATGCATTTCAGTCGGCATATACAAAATATATATAGTACAATAGTTGGGTGTGGATCATCATTAATCAGATTCCGATGCCCGTAGCGATGGTGAATTATTGAACCGAAAGTCATCTCGAGAGCATGTGATTATGGTATTTCAGATGGCAGAAGCAGAATATATTTTATAAAATACAGCAGCCGGGTGTGACCGGCGGAATGGAGAATGAATGGCAGGTACAAACAGTACGACCATAGAACTTCTGAAGAAATATAATTTTACGATCCAGAAAAAATACGGACAGAACTTCCTTATTGATGACAATATCTTAAGGGGGATTGTTGACGCTGCCGGTATAGGACCGGAGGATACTGTTCTTGAGATCGGTCCCGGACTCGGGGCACTGACCGGATTTCTCTGCAGGTCTGCCGGAAGGGTGATCGCTGTTGAAATTGATAAGATGCTGATTCCCATACTCAATGAGACAATGCAGGATTATGATAATTTCACGCTTATCAATGAAGATGTGCTGAAGGTGGATATTGATAAGATCGCCGGGGAAATGAGCGGCGGCAGGAAGCTCAAGGTGGTGGCTAATCTGCCTTATTACATCACTACTCCTATTATCATGGAGCTTCTGGAAAAGAAAAACTGCATCAGCAGCATTACCGTAATGGTGCAGAAGGAGGTTGCCGAGAGGATGCAGGAGGGCCCGGGGAGCAAAAGCTACGGAGCACTGTCACTGGCGGTTCAGTATTATTCAAGACCGGAATATGTCATGACGGTATCCCGGAACTGCTTTATTCCAAAGCCTGATGTGGAGTCCGCGGTCATAAGACTGGATGTTTATGATCCGGAAGCAAGGCCGGTAAAGGCTGAGGATTCTTCGAAGCTGTTCAGTATTATCAGAGCTGCCTTTAATCTACGCAGAAAGACCCTGGTCAATTCCCTGGCAAATGCAGCAGGACTGAATTATTCAAAAGCTGATATCCT
>JABUTA010000399.1 GCA_021443845.1 Parasporobacterium sp. | reverse complement strand
TTCCGCCTGCCGGGCATCTGATAAATCCGTTTCGCGCCGTATAGCCGGCGATGGTCGGGCTGATAATATCAGCGAATGTCTGACCAACCTTAATTCCGGTAAGCACTGCATCCGGTGCCAGCGTATTGCCTGCGATGTCAACATAATGAATGACTACGTTATAAGCATTTCTGGTGTAGTACAGCTTCAGGACAAGCTTTCCATCGCCTGTAATCGTACCGGTTTGAATGGTTCCCGGAACGGTGCTGTCAAACGTGAAGCCTGTATATGCCTTCGGAACTGCAGCTGCCTGCGCGTCTGTCTGGCCTGTTAAGTTTTCCGTATCAACCAGATTATATCCGGTGCCGTCCAGGTTCTGCTGATAATGTTCTACCGTATACGGGGTATCACCGCGTGCAACGAAGGTTCCCTGAATGGTAACGTTTTCTGCCGGCATCTTGAAGTTTGCAGTTCTGTTCCAGCCGATGAAATCATATCCTGCCGTTGCCGTTGCCTTAGGTGCAATCATTACCAGTTCATCATATTTATAAGTTTTTTCTGCCGGAAGTGCACTTGCACCAGCCGGAACGGTTCCGACATATTCATAGGTGACCTTATAGCTGTTTCTGGTGTAGTACAGTTTCAGGACTAAGCTGCCGTCGCCTGCGATGGTGCCGCTCATGACAGTACCTGCGACAGAGCTGTCAAACGTAAATCCTGTATAGCTGTTCGGGGTTGCATAAGCAGTGGTTCCCGTTGTTCCCTGAAAATCCTGAACCGCATATTTTGTAAAGTCATTATTATCCAGATTCTGCAGGTAATGCTCCACCTTATACGGAGTATCTAATTTTGCTGTGAAGGAACCTTTAATCTCGACATTGGCTGCCGGCATGTTGAAGGCACCCTGACGATCCCATCCGCTGAATGTGTAACCCGGTGCGGTTGCAGCCGGCGCTACGGTTACCAGTTCTCCGTATTTATGAGAAGCGACTGCCGGAAGTGCACTTGCACCTGCCGGTACGGTTCCATCATATTTGTAGGTAACTGTGTAGGTATTTCTGGTGTAGTACAAAATCAGCTCAAGGCTGCCGTCGCCTGCGATGGTGCCGCTCTCAACAGTACCTGCTACCGTGTTGTCAAAGGTAAAGCCTGTATAAGACTTAGGCGTTGCTTGTACCGTAGTATCCGTTGTACCGGTCAGGTTTTCAACGTCTGCAAGTGTATAGGTTCCATCTAGGTTTTCGGTGTAATGCTTCACCGTATACGGTGTATCTGTGTTTGCCGTAAAGGAGCCTTTGATGACAACATCTTCTGCCGGCATGGTGAATGTTCCCTGACGATCCCATCCGCTGAACGTATAACCCGGTGCGGTTGCAGCC
>JABUTA010000398.1:3797-5155 GCA_021443845.1 Parasporobacterium sp. | reverse complement strand
TATGACCTAGTTCTTTCCGGAGGAGTTGAAATAGCCTCAAGCTTATATTTGCCGGGAAAACCCGCTCACATGAGGAAAAATCTTGGAAGCGGTGGTCTGTTTGGTGCAGGAGATGGGCCGGCAAAACTTATAGACCGTGCTTATGGCCGGTTCATGGGCATGGATACAATGCAGATCACACTTGATCTTGTGGCAGATAAATACTGCAGGACATATGGTATAAGCTTTGATGAAATGGACAATGTTCTTAATGCCTTTTCTTACAATGCAAGAAAGAATGCGGTCAGGACAGAGAGAGCACTGTTACGGAAGGACTTTGATGATGAAGCTAAAGAACATGGCTTTGATAATGCGATGGATTATCTGAAGTCGGATTATAATCCGAGGATCGCGAGATACTTAAGGGTTTCAGGATTCGAAGCGACATGTGACGCAGCGGGAGCTGTAATAGTATGTCCGACCGAAATGGCAAAGGAATTTAAACAGAAGCCCGTTGAGGTAATGGGAATTGGAATGTCAACGGTAAATGCATGCCAGATTGATAATGAAGAAAAGGCTACAAGAGAAGCCATAAGGCAGGTGTATGAAAAGACCGGTGTAAGACCTGAGGAAATCGATCTTCTCATCGCAAATGATTTTGTAATTACATCACAGCTGCTGGCAGCTGAAGCTTCCGGATATATCCCGGAGGGCGAAGGATGGAAATATGCGCTTGAGGGAAGGACAACATATTATGGAGACAAGCCGATAAATACCAATGGCGGACGTACTAACGGTCATGCCTGGGCAGCTTCAGGACTGGAAGACACTTACGAAGCTGTTATGCAGTTAAGAGGCTTATGCGGTGAACGTCAGGTTAAAGATGTAAATACCCTGATGATGCGAGGATTTGGCGGTACCCAGAATGCAACGGCAACTATTCTGAGAAGGGTTGACTGATAGAGAGGAGAATAAAATGGAAAAGATACATCATCATGACAGGGTTGTTAAGAAATGGTACGACTCTCTTGAAGAAGGTAAGATCCTTGCAGCCAGGTGCTGTAAATGCGGTGCAGTTGAGTTTCCTCCTTTATATGCATGCAATACATGCGGTGCACACGATATGGAGTGGATAGAAATTAGCGGTGACGCCACGATGACCAGCTTCGTAATCAATGGCCCAATGGAGCCTGATTATGGGGAACCGTATTCACTGGCATATGTTCAGCTTGAGGAAGGAACAACCTTAAGTGCTATTGTATTCGGAGTTTACCGTAGAAACCAGACAAAAATAAATGAAATGCTCCCATGCCCTGTAAAAGCGGAAATCTGGCAGAGAGATGGATACAAAACAGTGGCATTCAGAGTTGTCAAATAAA
>JABUTA010000398.1:0-1262 GCA_021443845.1 Parasporobacterium sp. | reverse complement strand
TCAATAATTCATGAGAGAAGGGATTTAAAAATGACTCAGATTAAATTTGATTATGAAAAATGTATAGGCTGCAAAATTTGCTACAAAGCATGTTTCATTGACGTAATAAGATGGAATGAAAAAGAAAACAAGCCGTTTGCCGCATATAACGAGGACTGCGTAAGCTGCATGTACTGTTTTGCAAACTGCCCGAAGGAGTGTATCACTATTGAAACTGACTGGGACAGCATGCGTGACTGGTCTGCTATGCCAGGAGATGAGAGACAGGTTCAGAAATAGGGGGGGGAGAAAAAATGGCTAATAACGAAATAAAAGTTCTTAAAAGTGATGTCCTTGTTATCGGACATGGTCTTGCTGGAATCTCTTCAGCATTAAAGGTTAATGAGATTTATCCTGAGGCAAAGGTTATTCTTGTAGACAAAGCATCAACAGGATGGGCTGGCAAAGCTAACAAGGGTGCATGCATAACAATAGATATTGCCCCGGATTCAACAGCTGAGGATATTGTGAAGTGGCACGTTGAAAAAACGGGTGTATATCTGAATAATCAGACTTCATATTTAAAGTTCATCTCAGGTCTTAAGGATGTTTATGAAAACCTTGAAAAATGGGGTGTTGTGATAACGAAGGAAGAAGACGGTACTGTAAGATATATCCCTAACTTCCCTGCACCATGGAAATGTACAGGAATCGAAAGCGATTTTCTTGTAAAGATGAGCAATAAAGCGAAAAAACAGGGTTGTGAGTTCTATGATAAGATTTCAGTAACAGATCTTGTTGTAAACGACAACCGTATACAAGGGGCTGTTGGATTCAGTCTTTTAGATGGCCAGAAATATGCTTTTGAAGCCAAAGTAGTAATCCTTGCAAACGGTAACCAGGATTATCGTGCTATACCTATGTGGAACTGTGCACGTGGTGATGGCGTATCTGCAGCCTTCCGTGCAGGGGCAGAAATGAGAAACGGTGAGTTCGGCACCTTCCGTCAGATGATGAACTGCGATCAGCCTGGCGAGATCACAACAATAGAAGACTTTGTATACAATGCTAAGGGTGAGTATCTTTCACCTAAATACCGCCCATGGCTTCAGGTGGAAGGTAATACTGAAAAATATGCCGGAACTATGATACACGATGTCAACAGTGCGATATTTGTAGGCATGTATAAGGAAGTACTTGCAGGAAACGGACCTATTTATGCAAGTCAGGCACAGTCACAGCTTATCCCACGTTTTGGTAGATACATCATGGATACGGAATTC
>JABUTA010000397.1 GCA_021443845.1 Parasporobacterium sp. | reverse complement strand
TACTCCAGTTTTATAATAAATTTGAGGCTATCAGAGAAGAGACCTGTCTTGTAAATGTTGTACTTGCAAGCATTAAGGACGAACTTTCATATCCTTTACGAGCAGGTTACATGTTTACGGAAGGAAGAAAGATCGGCAAGATTCCGAAGGATGCGCCGGTTATCAGATGGGCTGAATTTATGACCATCGGAAAGAGATGCTTCTGGAATTATGAAAAGAAGATGGATGCTCATGACACAGCAGTAATCCTTTATTCAGGCGGAACAACGGGAACGTCTAAGGGCATTGAGCTTACCAACTACAACTTCAACGCTCTGGCAACACAGATCGTAGGTGTTAACCCTATGTACCGTGTTGGAGATAAGATGCTTGCTGCCATGCCGGTATTTCACGGTTTCGGTCTTGGTGTATGCATCCATTCAATGCTTTTCAATGCCGGCCGCTGCATTCTGGTTCCAAGATTTACAGCTGCAAGCTATGCGAAGCTTATTACAAAATATAAATGCAACTTTATTGCGGGCGTTCCTACATTATATGAAGCCCTCCTCAGACTTCCGTCAATGGAAAAGGCTGACCTTAGCTGCTTAAAGGGTGTATTTTCTGGCGGTGACTCACTTAGCATTGAACTTAAGAAGAAATTCGACCAGTTCTTATATGATCATAAGGCGACTATACAGATCCGCGAAGGTTACGGTACAACAGAGACAGTAACGGCTTGCTGCCTTACACCTCCTACTATGAATAAGGAAGGAAGTATAGGTGTTCCGTTCCCTGATACATATATCAAGATTGTTAAGCCGGGAACAGACGAGGAACTTCCATTCGGTACAGAAGGTGAAATCCTTCTTTCAGGTCCTACAGCCATGAAGAGATATATGGACAATCCTGAAGAAACAGCTCAGACCTTAAGAACTCACGCCGACGGACTTACATGGGTTTACACAGGCGACCTTGGACTTATGGATGAAGAAGGCTTCGTATTCTTCAAGGGTCGTTCTAAGAGAATGATCATCAGCTCAGGCTACAATATTTATCCTGCACAGATGGAAAATGTTTTAGATGCCAATAAGATGATCAGCATGAGCTGCGTAATCGGTGTTCCGGATCCATACAGAATGCAGAGACTTAAAGCATTTGTCGTACTTAATCCAAATTATCCGGCAAATGAAGACACCAAGCTCAAGCTCCTTGCATACTGCAAGAAGAACTTCGCTAAGTATGCAATGCCTTATGACATTGAATTCCGCGAGGAACTTCCGAAGACTTTAGTAGGCAAGGTTGCTTACAGAGTTCTTGAAGAGGAAGAACTTGCCAAGATCGCTGCTGCAGAAGCAGAAGCTGCAGAGGAAGAAACTGAAAAAC
>JABUTA010000396.1:6711-7838 GCA_021443845.1 Parasporobacterium sp. | reverse complement strand
TCAACCTTGCCTGATCTAAGGCATCTAGTGCATACCTTTGCTTTTCTAACTGTTCCGTTGTCGTTAATCCTAACTGTCTGGATATTTGCATTCCACTTTCTTCTAGTGTGTCTGTTTGAGTGGGATACATTATTTCCGGAAACCTGTCCTTTACCGCAAATTTCACACTTATTTGACATCTACCGCACCTCCTTGTTGTTTTGGTATGTTAAGCCTATGCATAATTTCGACTCGAACATTAAAGATTATAGCACAGTAAATTATGCTATGCAAGAACTATTTTTATGATTTTTAGCAAGTCCGTTTAATCTTCAAGCAGGACGACACGCCCCTCTTCTCGAGTCCTGTTCATATCTATTACGCGCTGATTTCTGCTGCCCCTGAACTGAAGCGTCAGATCCTTTTCCGCCTCGATAAAAGGCCCGTCTATAAGGACGTCGCACATGAGAAGAAGCTCAGCCGTTGCAGCGTCTTTGCTGCCTATTCTAATAAGCTGTTCCAGAGTATATCCGCTGAAAATGGTAATATCCTTTCCCCTCTTCTTAACCTCCCGGCCCAATGCCGCAAAGGCTTCAGGCTGGCACATAGGTTCTCCTCCGGAAAAGGTCATTCCCGTCAGAAGCGGGTCCTTATCGAACTCCTCCAGCAGTTTTTCGATTTTAACGTCAACTCCGCCGGCAAAATCATGAGTTTCCGGGTTGTGACATCCCGGACAATTATGCGGACAGCCCTGACAGAAGATAGCAAATCTAATGCCCGGGCCGTCAACGATCGATTCTCTCATGATTCCGGCAATTCTAATGGAATCTGCCATTTCTAATCCTCAATTATCTTTCAATCGGTTATTATTCTTCAATAAGAGCTTCCGGTTCCTGTTCGCCTGTCAGGCTGTGCTTTACTCTGTCCTGTTCCTCACAGCTCTTGGCGTCGTTCCAGTTGTCCATGGTTCCTACCAGATATCCCGTTATACGTCTGATACGCTCGAAGCCCACATCACCTGCTTCTTCTTTTCTGCCGCAGTGAGGACATTCGTTCTCGATTATGCCTGTAAAGCCGCATACAGGGTCTCTGTCTACAGGATGATTTATGGAGCCGTATCCGATTCCGCTTTCCTTCATGTATCTTAC
>JABUTA010000396.1:0-1369 GCA_021443845.1 Parasporobacterium sp. | reverse complement strand
GACTTCTATCGTATTTACATTCAGGTTCTGTTTAACGTTTGCTCCCAGGCTTTCCAGCAGATCGCACATTACCTCAACGTCCCTGAGTGCAGGTGCATCCTTTATGATGCATGTGTCTTCTGTCAGAAGCGTTGCCGCCATGATAGGCAGCACGGCATTCTTCGATCCGCTTATTGTAACCTCGCCCGAAAGCGGTTCACTTTTCTTTACTATTAATTTTGACAACTTGCTATCTCCTTACGTAAAAAAAGGGCAATTGAATTGCTCTTTTTTTATCGGGTTCCCCCGTCCAAATCTCTCTAATTATTATAAATCCTGCAGTTCCTTTATGCACTTGGCACATACATTCTTTCCATGTACCTGCTTAACATCGTCGGAACTACCGCAAAATATGCATGCCGGCTGATACTTCTTCAGCATAATCGATTCCCCGTCAACATAAATTTCCAGTGGATCCCTGATGTCAATGTTCAATGTTCTCCTGAGTTCAATCGGAAGTACAATTCTTCCAAGCTCATCAACCTTTCTAACTATTCCCGTTGCCTTCATTTATTGCTCCTTTCGGTTATAATAACCAGCATTTGATAATTAATGACTACTCTTTGTCTTTTTTAAGGTTCTTCGAAACCAATCCCACTATCGACGCCACCGACTTGGATATGCCGGCAATGGACGAAAGCGCTGACTGATTGCCTTTAATGGCAGCTGACATACTTGCCACGGATTCCGAAACGTTGGAAATTATAGCATCCACGTCCTGACTCCTCTCCGATGCGATCTTAGAGATGGTTTCCGCATCCTCCAGGATAGTATTGGTATGCTCCAGAGCGGCATTCGTGTTTTCCAAAGTCACCATCAGCCTGCGTACAAGAATAATCCCGTAAACAATGAATACAATCAACGCTATGAGAAGTAAAATTATCAATATTGTTTTAATATCTAACGTAACACTCATAACAACACTTTCCTTTCTACTATGCTATTATTACACAAATTGGAAATATTTTCAACCTGTTTTTTCATATATTTTACAGATTTCAGACGAATAACTACCCGAATCATCGTACACGTAAAGCGTGTCTGCGAACTTAAGTTCATGCCCTCCGTTCTGCACACAGTGCACCATAACCATGTTGGGCGCCTTGCCCTTCGCAGGTGCAACAAACCTGATATCCTTAGGCTCCAGCCTGTACTTTCTGCAGTAATAGAATATGTCTACGAGACGCGAAGGTCTGTGAATCATGAACAGATGTCCCCTGCTCTCGAGCATGGCTGCGGCAGCTTCGATAAAGTCCTCAAGCGTTGCTGTAGTTTCCTGTCTGGCGACAAACCTGGCATCCTTTTCATTGATTATGCCGCCGCCCCGTGC
>JABUTA010000395.1 GCA_021443845.1 Parasporobacterium sp. | reverse complement strand
TTGAATAATCCTGATACAATGAAGAGAATGGCATCAGAAGGCCATGAGGTTGCATGCCATACATATGATCATACTCATATGGGTGATGAAGTGACTATGGATGATATAGTCAGTGCAGATAATGCAATTGAAGAAGCGTCAGGCGTAAGACCTGCCAGTTTCAGATCACCGGGCGGCGGAACTACGGATGCTATAAGAGAATACTGCAAGTCTGAAGGAATGCCTTTATATTACTGGTCAATAGATACCAGAGACTGGGAAACCAGAGATTGTGATTCAATAGTTGCTATGGTTAAGGAACAGGCAGCTGACGGTGATATTGTTCTTATGCATAATATCTATGAATCAACAGCGGATGCTGTTGAGCAGATCGTTCCATGGCTGATTGATGAGGGATATACACTTGTTACTACATCAGAACTTGTTAAGAAATGTTCGGGCAAGGAACCGGTACCGGGAGTTCAGTATATAACAAGTACTTATTCAAATTAACATATACTTCTTGACTTTAAAGCGTTAAAGCGTTAAACTGCCTATAAATTTTTATTGAAGGTGATAATATGATAGCGATACTTAAACCGGGAACAAGCGAAGAAAGTCTTAAAAGACTTACAGACTGGCTTGAATCACAGAATCTGACTGTTCATATTTCCAGAGGTGAGTACGAGACAATAGTAGGCCTTGTAGGTAATGTAAATCAGATAGATGACAATTACCTCAGGGGATTTGACATGATTGCGTCTGTTAAGCGGATTTCAGATCCTTTTAAATCCGCCAACAGAAAGTTTCACCCGGAAGATACAGTTGTAGATATAGGCGGATATAAAATCGGAGGAGGAAATTTCCAGATTATTGCAGGCCCATGTTCTGTTGAAAGCAAGGAACAGATTATAGGGGTTGCCAAGGCGGCTAAAAAATCCGGAGCCAGTATTTTAAGAGGCGGAGCTTTTAAACCGAGAACTTCACCATATGATTTTCAGGGACTTCATGATGACGGACTTGACCTTCTTTATGAAGCTAAGAAAGCAACAGGCTTGCCTGTTGTAACCGAAATAATGGACGCTGAGCATATTGATTTATTTATGGAAAAAGGCGTGGATGTATTTCAGATAGGCGCAAGAAATATGCAGAACTTCGAGCTTCTTAAAGCTGTAGGCAGAACCAATAAACCTGTGCTGCTTAAAAGAGGACTTGCCAATACCATTAAAGAATGGCTTATGAGCGCCGAATATATCATGAGTGAAGGCAATGAAAAAGTTATTTTATGTGAGCGCGGAATAAGAACATATGAAACTTATACAAGAAATACTCTGGATCTTTCAGCGGTTCCTGTAATACATAAATTATCTCATCTTCCGGTCGTGGTTGACC
>JABUTA010000394.1 GCA_021443845.1 Parasporobacterium sp. | reverse complement strand
GTCAATATATTCTTTTGCTGTCATTAAAGCCATATTGTGTTCCTCCTTTGCGGCCTACATACACTCGGTGTATATTTCCTTTATCAGTTCCTTTGTAAGAGGAACATAGGAATTTACCACCAGTCTCTGCTGGTTCTCAATAACGGAATCTGTGAAAATGTCAACATCCTCTTCCTTGAAGCCATAAGCTGTTATCGGCTTCAGTTCCAGTACTGTTTCAAGCAGCCTGTTGAGATTTGCTATTGCATCTTTTTCTGTGCCGCCGATTATTCTTGCTATGGTCTTCTTGAACTCTGCCAGCTTACCTTCCGGATTTATGGCATCATACTTCTCCAGAACCTTGCCGAACAGTGCATAGTTTGATTCACCGTGAGGCACGTGATATGTACCACCCAGAGGGAAGCTCATTGCATGAACTGTTGCGCATCCGGCCTGCAGGAATGCAATACCTGCATAGCATGCTGCAGTTACATATTCATCGAAGTAATCGAACCTTGAATCCTGACCGTCATCTCTAATTCTTCTGAAGCCTTCCAGAATCAGTTCCATGGCCTTAACGCCATACAGTTCTGATGTCATTGTTGCTCTTGCAGGTGAAAGGTAACTTTCAACAGCGTGGATAAGAGCATCGATTGCTGATGAAGCAAATGGCTTGTACGGCAGAGTCTTCAGCATTTCAGGAATGAGGCATACCTGGCTAGGAATCAGTTCGTCTGCAACCAGACCCAGTTTAGTGGTGTTGCCGTTATCGTCTCTTACGATTGCTACTGAAATGTTAGTTACTTCTGAACCTGTCCCGCAGGTTGTAGGAATTGCTATCAGTTCCTTTTCAGGAATAACCGGATCAACCTTGAAATACAGGTTATGAACAGTTGAAGGTCTCTTCAGTGACAGAACCTTGCAGATGTCCATGATTGCACCACCACCTACAGCAATGATTCTGTCATATGAATCCGGGTCAAGTGCTGCGAAAATGTCTGTCAGCATTTCTTCTGATGGTTCACTTGTTCCAAACTTTTCCTGAAATACAACCTGGCTCTTTAGATTAAGTTCCTTCATGAATGGTGTGTAGATGAACTCATTTGTTACGATAAGATCTCTTTCACCAAGGGCGAATTCCTCAGCAAATTCTGCGAATGTCTTGAATTTGTTAAGCTGTCCTTTGATAAGAATTTCTCTCATGGTTTATCTCCTTCCGTTCTATCTTTATTTGCCTTCGAATTTAGCATCTCTTTTATCAACGAATGCTTGCATGCCTTCCTTCTGGTCAGCAGTTGCAAAGCACATTGCAAACAGTTCGTTTTCTAAAGCAATGCCTGAATCGATATCCATTTCTATTCCTCTTGCGATTGCAGCCTTTGAATACTTCACAGCCA
>JABUTA010000393.1 GCA_021443845.1 Parasporobacterium sp. | reverse complement strand
CCTACGGAGGTGCTTACAGGCTGACCGCCTTTGAAAAGGATGACTGTAGGGATACTTACCACTCCGAATTTAAGGGCAAGCTCCATTTCCTCATCGATATTTACCTTGCCGACTTTAACCTTTCCTGCATACTCCTGCTCTATTTCTGCTATGGCAGGGGCCAGCATACGGCACGGACCGCACCACTCTGCCCAGAAATCAACAAGTACGGGTATATCGGAATTAACTACTTCTGATTCAAAGTTCTCGTTTGTGATTATCATGATCTATCCTCCTGCTTTTTTTGTTTATTATAGCGGATGCCTGTGAAAAATCAGTGTCCTCAAATGCCCGTGGTATCATACATATTATTCCCCTGGCTGTCGATTACCACTATTACCGGGAAGTCCTCAACGTACATGTCTCTGATGGCTTCGGTTCCCAGATCATCATATGCGATCACGGTGCTTTTCCTGATCTGCCTGGACAGAAGAGCCCCTGCACCTCCTACTGCAGCGAAATATACGCAACGGTTCCTGATCATTGCATCTATAACATCTTTGCTTCTTTTGCCCTTTCCTATCATTCCCTTAAGGCCCATGTCCAGAAGTTCCGGAGTGTATTTATCCATTCTGGAGGATGTGGTGGGTCCTGCGGAACCTATCACCTGACCTTCCCTTGCCGGAGTAGGTCCCAGATAGTAGATGCATGAGTTTCTTATATCAAATGGCAGTTCTCCGCCTTTTTCGATGGTTTCCGTCATTCTCTTGTGTGCTGCATCTCTGGCAGAGAATACCTGCCCGGTGAGATAAACCATATCGCCTGCATGGAGTGAACTGATTATTTCATCCGTAAGGGGAAGTGTAATTCTTTTTTCCATATTTTTTCTTTCTTTATACTTTATTTTTCATCCCTGTGCGCAAAGCATGATCTCGACATTTACCAAAATCGGAACATGTCCGTCATTCTCATCCATGTGCACATAACATGATCTGTTCATTCTGATAAAATCAGAATACCAGGCAGTTGTCCACTTGATGTTACGGTTTTTCCGAAACCTCGATATTAACTGTGGTCATGGTACTTCTTTACCCTGCTATATCGTTACGGATATATGTCTGTTTACATGGCAGCATATATTGATTCCCACCGGAAGCCCTGCTATATGGGTAGGATAGGTTTCGATATTAACCGCCAGTGCCGTAGTGTTTCCTCCCAGCCCTGCGGGGCCAATGCCCAGGCTGTTGATCCGCTCCAGAGCGTTTTTTTCCATTTCTGCAATGTGGGGTTTATCACTTACACTTCCTGCAGGCCTGGTAAGAGCCTTCTTGGCAAGCAGAGCACATTTTTCAAATGTTCCGCCTATGCCTACGCCTACTACTACAGGCGGGCAGGCATTGGGACCTGCTTCTT
>JABUTA010000392.1 GCA_021443845.1 Parasporobacterium sp. | reverse complement strand
ATAATATATTCTTTATATTTATTCCATAACTTTTTCATGGGTCTTACTTAATAAGCGGCAGCAGCAGTTCCGCGACGAATACCACGCCGCAGCAGGCAAGAGCCACCGTGTAAAGGTTGCCGCCTATCCATGCAATAATGATTCCCACTACCAGTGCAAGAGCGCCGGCAATAGGGCTGTCAGTTGCCTGAATTATGGCGGGCACAGTCATTACGGCCAGGGTTACATATGGTACATAATAAAGAAATGACCTGATGAACCTGTTCTTAATCTGCTTTCTGATCAGTGTCAGAGGCAGGGTTCTGACTGCATAAGTAACTATGAACATGATGAGGAGGTAGATAATAACGCTATGTTTCATTTACGCCCTCCGTATCCAGGTCTTTTCGAGGGAAGATAATCGCAGCAAGAGCTGAAATCACAACGGTCAGAATTATGGTTCTGGTTCCCTCGGAAAGGTCTCTTATATAAGGCAGATATGTTGCAGCGCTGCTTAAAGCGAAGCATACAACAATAATGCCTGCAATAATCTTATCTTTTTTCGCCGGCGGAATAATAATTGCTATAAACATTCCAAATAGTGCTACGCTGAGAGCGGATACTACTCTTCCCGGAAGAAGGGCTCCGGCAAATGCACCTAAAAATGTGCCTGCCCACCAGCAAGGTCCGGCCACTATAATTGCACCATAATTCACAAAAGGATTGGCATATCCTATCTGGCTTATGCCAACGGCAAATATCTCATCCGTAAGTCCGTATCCTATAAGAAGTCTGTGGATAAGCTTGGTTCCCGGCTTAAGTTTCTGGCTCATTGCGCAGCTCATAAGGAAATATCTTGCATTTGCTATGAAAGACATAAGGAACATCTCCAGATAGCTGGCTCCGGCGCCGATAAGGGCAAATCCCACATATTCCCCGGCCGAAGCATTACATAAAAAGCTGGCAAATCCGGCCTCAAGAGGAGTAAGTCCCGAATTCTTCGCTGCAATTCCAAGAGAAAATGCCACAGCAAAATAACCGATACCAATAGGGATACCGGCTTTAAGGCCTTTCTTAAAGGCTGCTTTATTTTCTTTAGATGCACTTTTTGCTTTCATCTATCTGTTTCTTTATCCTTATAATAAAAATAGGCCAAGGGATATTTTACCCCATGGCCCTTTATTAAACAACTATTTTACATATACAACGATATCATCTCTCTTAGGTGTCGGCTGCGGATATTCACAGTTTCTGTATCCAAGGATGCAGTTTCCTACGCCTACAAGGCTGTCCTTAAGTCCCCACTTCTTAAGAAGTTCTCTTCCCTCAGGAAGTTCAAATGTTTCTTTCGCTCTGTGAATCCAGCAGGAGTCAACATCTATAGCATGGGCTGCGTTCATAAGATTTCCCATA
>JABUTA010000391.1 GCA_021443845.1 Parasporobacterium sp. | reverse complement strand
TGATCGTGATCATGTTCGCAGCAATGCTCGTCGTCGTGATGATGATGCTCGTGCTCATGGTCGTGACCGCAGCAGCACTCTTCATCATGGTCATGCTCATGGTCGTGACCGCAGCAGCACTCTTCTATATTTTCATCATGGATTTTTTTATCTTCCATATGTGTGTCTCCTTGCATATATCGGTCAGTCCGAATAATTCATTCTGCCCGATTTTAGTAAGTCTTTTGCTGTTTTCCTGAAATCAGCACTTTACTCTGTTTTCCGAAACTCAGCCTCTTGCGCCGATTTCCGAAACTCAGCTTTTTGCACTGATCTCCGAAAAACAGTATTTTACAACTTTCCGTAAATTAACCCTTAGCACTGATTTCAGCTACTATTTCAGCGCATACCTTTTCAGTTCCTTCCGGATCTGTTACTACAGATATCTCATATACCTTTCCTTTGGTCAGCTCAGTAATGTCAGCTTTAACAGAATCAACTGTATCCCTGTCCACCAGATCAGTCTTGTTGATAAATACATAGTCTGCATTTTCTATCTGCTCAAAAAGCAGTTCTCCTGCAATCCTTTTTATCTTGTTCCAGCGGCTTGTGTCTACAGTAACGCATACTGTTGTATTCATGTTCTCATCATAATAACGCTTTACTGATTCTGCGATATCATGAGGTCTTGCCAGGCCTGTTGATTCCAGGATAACCCAGTCCGGATTGACATCCTTCTCCAACTGGCACAGAGAATCCATAAGGCTGGCAGCAAGTGTGCAGCATACACATCCATTGAACAGTTCAGTGGTGGTAAATCCTTCGCCCTCTGTGAAAGCAGTATCGATGCCTACCTGTCCAATCTCATTTTCAATAATAGCCACCCGGGTCTTATCTCCGCCGCCGGCAGCCGCAACAATCTGTCTTGCAGCAGGCATCAGCACGCTGGTCTTTCCTGACCCGAGAAATCCGCCTAATATCAATAATTTCATTTCTGTTTCCCTCGTAAAATATCTTCGTATAATATCTTAATTAAAACTACCTAAACAATATATATTCTGCCTTGAGAAATAAGTACTCCCACGGATGTCCGTTCTCAAGCCAATCTTGAAAACTCTAGAAAATAGCACTGCTGCGGGAGTTTTGACTCAACTTTTTTTATTTTCTGAAGAAAATACCCTAGCTGCGGGAATTTGATACCTGCATAACCAGCCTAAAACATCCGCAGCTCACCTTTTTTCTCATGGTTGAAGATGTAAAATTCCCGTAGGTAGGCATTTTTCTTGATTCCTTGAAAATTAAGAGCTCAAAACTCCCGTAGCGCCGGTAAATTCTCACTCCGCCGAAGGACCAGAATATTGGCACAAGAAAAAAGTACTCCTGCGGGAATTGACCCATATTCCAGCCATAGGGTC
>JABUTA010000390.1 GCA_021443845.1 Parasporobacterium sp. | reverse complement strand
CTACGTTGGCAGAAATGATTTTGCCGATATAGTCAGCGGTTCCGGTTTTCACCAGAGCGGTTGCCATGGAATTGGCACCGATGAACAACAGGCAGATATCTACAGGGATTGCCGCAATAGCCTCCTGTTTTGTCAAGACTTTGAAAATCACCATGAATAAGACACCGGTAAAGGAAACCAGCCAGGTAGGTAAGCCAATCTGTTTGCTGAACACAAAACCCAGGATGACGAGGCAGAAGATGATGATGCCCGCTTTATCGGCGAAGGGGGTTAAGGCAGCTTTCGCTTTCTTTTCGGATTCCAGAGCCGCGATAGGCACAATGGGTTTGTCCAGGGTCACTTTGGGGGCAATGAAATATGCCCAGGCAAAGACAACAAAGATCATAGGCCATCTGCCTTTGAAGAAGTCCATAGCCGTAAAGCCTGTCGTAAAGCCGTAGGTCTGCATGAAACCATTAAATACAGCTGCTTCGCTGAGGGCAAAGCCAAAAGGCAGGATGGCACAGCAGGCGACGCAGATGAGGACTAACGGAAATTGTCCTTTCGAACGGCTGACACCGTATTCATCACAGACAGAATCCATGATGGGGAAAGAAATGGCGTAAGCTGCCATGGGACTGGTGAGCATACTGGTCAGCAGAAAGCCGATGAACAACACGCCCATATAGGCCAGCTTGTAATTGCCCCTGGTCAGGGTCCGGATATGGGTCGTCATGGTCTTGGGCAGGGAAGTCCTGCCCAGGCCGGCAGCAACGACAATCATGGCGCCAATGACGATGGTATTGTCATTACCGAAATTTGCCAGTACAGCGGCAGGCTTCAGGCATCCTGTAATCACCAGCAGGGTCATGACCGTGCCGGAGGTGACGCCGAGAGGCCACTTTCCCAGCAGGAATATGACCAGCTGAAGAAATGTCATAACACTCTGGATAGCTATCCTTATTCTTGCATCTTTTTTGTAAAAGAATCTGTATACTGCCATTAACAAAGCGATAAATCCATACGTGGGATGTGCGATGTCTAACACCCTTTACATGAGCATTTGTTCTTTCTACTATTTCACCAGTTGGATTACCACTATCATCCACAACATCTAAATATTCCTTTATCATATTTCTACCTATTCAATATTTTAAACACCTACTATTGTACACCACAAAGCGGCTAAGAAAGTTTAATCATAACGGTTGCTATGCTAAAATTGTAGATGTAGGGAGTAGTTTTATGGCAATTCAAGATTTCATGTATCACATTCATACTTTTCGTTGTAATCACGCTGTTGGTGATGATGAAGATTACGTTAAAGCCGCTATTAAAGCTGGTTATAAAGTTATGGGGTTTTCTGACCATGCACCAATCGAACAAACGAATGTCAATCGCTATCGCATGGGTTTAGAC
>JABUTA010000038.1 GCA_021443845.1 Parasporobacterium sp. | reverse complement strand
AAATCCGGGGAGGAAATATGAAACAGATAGCCATTGACGGACCTGCAGGAGCAGGAAAAAGCACCATCGCAAAATTTCTTTCAAAAGAACTGAATCTTATGTATGTGGACACAGGCGCCATGTACCGTTCCATTGGTCTGGCCTGTATAAACGCAGGCATTGACATGGAAAATGAGGCCCAGGTAGGAGAGGTGTGCGGCAAAGCCGACATTGACATTCAGTACATTGACGGTGTGCAGCATATGTTTCTGGAGGGAAAAGATGTAAGTACTGATATCCGCCGTGAGGAAGTGGGAAAAGCAGCTTCAGATACTTCCAGATTCACAGCTGTAAGAGAAAGGCTGGTGGCCATTCAGCAGCAGCTGGGAGAGCGCTACGATGTGGTTATGGACGGCCGTGACATTGGTACAAAGGTGCTTCCGGATGCCGGACTTAAAATCTTTCTTACAGCCTCATCAGCCTGCAGAGCTGACAGACGTGTAAAGCAGCTTGCAGAGCAGGGCATAACAGCTGATTTTGAAGAGGTTAAGAGAGATATTGAGCAGAGAGATTATAACGACTCTCACAGAGCTAATTCTCCCTTATGTCAGGCTGAAGATGCCATTCTTGTGGACACTTCAGATCTGAACATTGAACAGGTAATAGCAGTTATAAAGGACTTATACAACAAAACAGTATGGAAATAAAACTGGCTGAAAGTGCAGGATTCTGTTTCGGTGTAAAGAGAGCAGTAAATGCTGTTTACGAGCAGATAGAAAAGCACCCTGACAAACATATTTATACATATGGTCCTATTATTCACAACCGGGAAGTGGTCTGTGATCTGGAAAAAAAGGGCGTTTTTTCTGTGGAATCTCCCGGGGAAATCCTTAATCCCGAAGAATCCATTCTTATTATCCGCTCCCACGGCGTAGCAAAAGAGGTTTTTGAAAAGGCTTCACAGACCGGCACAGAAATTGTGGATGCCACCTGTCCCTTTGTTAAAAAAATACATACAGTAGTTTCTGAAAAAGGCCGGGAAGGCTACCATGTGGTAATAGTGGGAGACAAAGACCATCCTGAAGTAAAAGGCATCGTGGGATGGGCTGAAGGACCCATAACAGTCATTAATTCGGAAGAGGAGGCAGAAGCTTTTTCATGCCCCGGAAACACCCGCATATGTATTGTGGCTCAGACCACATCAAATGTAGAAAAATTCAATAAATTTGTTGAAATTGTCACAAAAAAAGGTTATCATACTGTCGTTATTAATACGATTTGCCATGCAACACAGACCCGGCAGAAAGAAGCCGGAGACATTGCAAAGCATTCAGAGAGCATGATCGTGATTGGAGACAAGCATAGTTCCAACTCACGCAAGCTCTTTGAAATATGTAAATCGTATTGTACTGATACTTACTACATTCAAACAGTTGAAGATTTGCCCGGGTGCGGTCTGGAAGCCAAGAGTTGCGTAGGTATTACTGCGGGAGCATCCACTCCCGACTATATTATTCAGGAGGTTTTACTTTATGTCAGAGGAAATGATTTTCAATGACGAAATGATTGATGAAACAATCAAATCAATACGCACGGGGGAGATCGTAGAAGGCACTGTTCTTTATGTTAAACCGGATTCAATTGCGCTTAACATCCATTACAAATACGACGGTATCATCACAAAAGATGAATACTCAAATGATCCGGATGTGGACCTTACCGCAGTTGTTAACGCCGGAGACGTTTTAGAAGCAAAAGTTTTAAAGATTCAGGACAACGAAGTTCAGCTGTCCTACAAGAGAATCAACGAAGAAAGAGCAAACAAGAGAGTAGAAGAAGCATTCGAGAATAAAGAAGTTCTCACAGTTAAGGTTGAGAAGATCACAACAGGCGGTCTTATCACTACATTCGAGGATGCAAGCATTTTCGTTCCTGCAAGCCTTGTATCAGATACATTCGAAAAAAATCTGGACAAGTACTTAGGCCAGGAGATCGAAGTTGTTATCACAGAATTCAATCCTCGCAAGAGAAGAGTTATCGGTAACAGAAGAAAGCTTCTTCAGGCTACAAGAGCTGAAAGAGCAAAGGAACTGCTTGAATCATTACAGGCTGATGACATCGTAGAAGGCGAAGTTAAGTCAGTAACAGCATTCGGCGCATTCATCGATCTGGGCGGTGTTGACGGACTCCTCCACATCTCCGAGATGTCATGGGGAAGAGTTGATTCTCCGAAGTCAATGTTCAAGGTTGGCGATAAGATCCGTGTTTACATCAAGAGCATTGAAGACGGCAAGATCGCACTCAGCGCTAAATTCCCTGAGGAAAATCCATGGAAGATCGCTGAAACAAAATACCAGCCGGGTACAATTGTAACAGGTAAAGTTGCAAGAATGACTGATTTCGGTGCATTCATCGAATTAGAGCCCGGACTTGATGCACTGCTCCATGTTTCACAGATTTCCAAGAAACATGTTAAGAAACCGTCAGATGTTCTGAAACAGGGTCAGATCATTGACGCAAAGGTAGTTGACTTCAAGGAAGAAGAAAAGAAGATTTCATTAAGCAGAAGAGACTTCGAGGACGACCTGGTTCCCGATGAACCGGCTGAGGAAGCTGCAGCAGAAGCTGTTGAGACAGCAGAAACAGTTGAGGCAGTTGAGGCAGTTGAGGCTGCTCCGGAAACAGCTGCTGAATAATGAGAGTTATTGCAGGAAAAGCCAGGAGGTTGATTTTAAAGTCAACCCCTGGCTTTGATACACGACCGACAACTGATAAGATCAAGGAAACCCTGTTCAATGTGCTTCAGCCTGATATAGCCGGAAGCAGTTTTCTTGATCTGTTCAGCGGATCAGGCAGCATAGGAATAGAAGCATTGAGCCGGGATGCAAAGTTCTGTGCCTTCGTGGAAAATGACCCTAAAGCTGTCAGATGCATAAAGGAGAATCTGGAGCATACGCATCTTTCGGAAGATGCACTGGTTCTGGCTAAGAATGCTCTGAGTGCTGTTAATGAGCTGTCCATCAAGGGATATATATTTGATATTGTCTATATGGATCCCCCTTATCACGAAGGATATGAACAGCCTGTGCTTCAGGCACTTGCCGGATCGGGCATAATAAATGCAGACACACAGATTATCATAGAAGCTGATATCCATAATGATCTTGAATTTATTAATGAATCAGCTTTTTATATTTTCAGAGAAAAAGAATACAAGAATAACAAACATTACTTTTTAAGATTGAAACAATAACGATAACGGAGAACTGAGAATGAGAAGGGGAATTTTCCCGGGAACCTTTGATCCGCTGACGTTGGGACATCTTGATATGATCAGCAGAGCATCCGCATTGTTTGATGAGCTGGTAGTAGGCATTCTGATAAACAACAAAAAAACGCCGCTTTTTTCAGTTGAGGAAAGAGCGGAAATGGTCAGAGAAGCCGTAAAGCATATTGATAATATCAGAGTCACATCCTTTGACGGACTGGTTGTTAATTTTGCCAGGGAGCAGGATGCGGGATTTATAGTCCGGGGTCTCAGGAGTTCAGCTGATTTTGAATATGAACGCAGCATGACCCACTATAACAGAGAACTTTCTTCTGAAGTGGACACCATATTTCTGGCAACAGCCACAGAATATTCGTTTTTAAGCTCCAGTGCAGTAAGGGAACTGGCAGAGTTCGGATCAGATATAGACAGATATGTTCCTGCGAATGTTGCTGTAAGATTAAAAGAAAAATACAGACTGCATTGATACAGGATCCCGGATCGTATTTATATATTTTTTTGGAGAACAGATATGAGCAAGATAGAACAGATTATCGGCGAAATTGAAGAATATATCGAAGGATGCCGTTTCCAGCCGCTTTCAAATACCAAGATTACAGTAAACAAAGATGAGTTATGCGATCTTCTGGATGATCTGAGACAGAACATTCCGGACGAGGTCAAAAAATATCAGCGGATCATAGCAAACAGAGATGCCATTCTGAAGGATGCCCAGGACAAGGCTGAGGACATGATAAAAAAAGCAAATGAGATGACGTCCACTCTTGTTTCTGAGCACGAGATCATGCAGCAGGCATTCAGAGAGGCAAACGCACTTATTGAAGATGCAAACTCTCAGGCCAATACTATTATTGAGAATGCAACCGCTGAAGCAAACAGCCTTAAGATTTCCGCAATCCAGTATACCGATGATGCCCTCGGCAACATCCAGAATATCCTCAATACAGCTATTGAGGGCATGACTGTTAAATATGACGGAATCATGAGATCTTTAGAATCCAGCCTTGATGTGGCCACAAAGGACCGTCAGGCTCTCAGGGAGTTCTCTGCAAGCTCAAGAAAAGCCATGGATGAAGAAGCAGTTTTCACTCCTTCCGAAGAATATCAGCAGGCTCAGGCTCCTCAGCAGCCTTACGATTCATATATTGCAGACACATTTGAGCCCGGTGAAGAGCCTATGGATGATTACCGCAATATTTCCGTAGAAGAAGCTTACAGACAGGAAGATGCAGTAAACGATGTGCCGGCAAGGTTTGACAATGTTTCTGACTATGGCTCTGTTGACGAAATCAAAGATTTCGATTTGGCTTTTGATGATTTTAAATAAACAGATGCCAGGCTTGACAGCCTGGCATTTCGGACATAAAAAGGAAATTCAGAGGGTGCCTGCCATATGAGACTCATGAATATTGCCAGCGGAAGCAGCGGTAATGCAACATATGTCGGCAGCGATAATACCCATATACTGATTGATTCCGGTATCAGCAGAAAGAAGATTACCGAAGGACTCTGCAGGCTGGGACTTTCTCTCAGAGATCTGGATGCCATACTGTTAACCCACGAACACTCTGATCATGTATCCTCTCTTGGAATAATTGAGAGGACAGTGCAGCTTCCCGTATATTCCACTGAGGGAACCATGGAAGCCATATCTGCATCGGGAAAAGCAGGTGATCTGAGAGAAATGTATTATCCGGTGTATGCAGACAGGGCTTTCAGGATAGGTGATCTGGATATTGAACCCCTCAGAATAAGCCATGATGCTGCAGAACCTGTATGCTACAGGATTAATCATAATAATTCGGGCTGTGCAGTTGTCACAGACCTGGGTCAGTATGACCGGTATCTCATTGATTCCCTGAAGGGGCTGGATGCACTGGTCATTGAAGCAAATCATGACCTTAAAATGCTTGAGGCAGGGCCTTATCCTTATCATCTGAAGATGAGGGTATCAGGCAAAAGGGGGCATTTATCCAATGAAGCCTCGGGAAAGCTGCTCAGTGAGCTGCTTCATGATGATATCAGGCATATAGCACTGGGTCACATAAGCAAGATCAATAATTATGCAGATCTGGCACTTATGTCAGTTTCTTCGGAAATTGATACTGCGGAATGCAGTTATAAAGCATCTGATTTCAGAATTGATATTGCAGGTCCCGATACAGGGACGGAAATTTACTACTTTTAAGGAATAAAGATGAACGTTACAGGAATTATAGCTGAATACAATCCGTTTCATAAGGGACACGAACATCACCTTAAAGAAGCAAGAGAAAGCCTGAACAGTGATTATATTGTTGTTGTGATGAGCGGCAACTATGTGCAGAGAGGCGCACCCACCATCATTGACAAATATTCCCGGGCAGAAATGGCACTGAAATGCGGAGCAGATCTGGTTCTGGAACTGCCTGCATGTTTTTCTACAGCCAGTGCAGAATATTTTGCTTACGGCGGTGTGGCAATTCTGGACCGGCTGAATGTTGTTGATAATCTCTGCTTCGGAACAGAGAGCCTTGATGACAGCATGGACAGTTCAGACAGGACGGCTGTGATCGGGAAGTTCGCTGATATTGCAGAGGTGCTTATGGATGAGCCTCAGGAGTATCGTACCGTACTTAAGGAAGGGCTCCGTTCAGGGCTTTCCCATGCAGCTGCGGCTTCGGCAGCCATTACTGCTGTGCTGGGTGCTGAATACGCCGACCTGATGGAAAAATCCAACAACATTCTGGGCGTTGAATATATGAGAGCCATCAGAACTCTTGACAGCTCTATTAAGGCTTTTCCTGTTGCCAGAAAGCTCAGTTCACACAAGGATACCCAGATCACCAACGGTTTTTCTTCAGCCACATCCATCAGAAATTCCATTTTCAACAGATATGATGTGAATTCTCTGGCGAGTACCGTTCCGAAGGAGGTTCTTGATATCCTGGCTGACAGATACCTGGTAACATTTCCGATATTCCGGGATGATTTTTCCATTATCCTGGGTGAGAAGCTGCTTTCAGCAGCCAATGCTGCCGAACTGACTCAGTACTTCGGAGTCCCCTCCGATCTGGCAAACAGATTCATGAAGCTGAGAAATGAATACAGGACATTTAATCAGTTCAGGGAGCTTGTGTATACGAAGAATATGAATAAGGCTACCGTGGGCAGGGCACTTATGCATATTACCCTGGGAATAAAGGAATCCTACATGCAGATGATCTACAGCAGCCGGAACCTGAATGCAGTGAAGGTTCTCGGCTTCAGGGAATCGGCAGGTCCCCTGTTAAGCGAGATAAAGAAAAAATCAGACATTACCATGGTAACGAAGCTGGCTGATTACAGACCGGATCCGGATGATGACGGTGTGGACATGATAGAGCAGACCACCAGGACGGATTTTCTGTACAGAATGGTAGCCATGAATAAATATGATGTGGATATCCCCACACCCTATGAGCAGGAAATAATAATAGTATAAATAATTATTTATTATAGAAAGAAGGAAATTAAAATGGGTTTTATCGATAAGATGATCGAACTTGCAAAAGCTGACAAGAAGACAATAGTACTTCCCGAGCCGATGGACAGGAGAACATTTGAAGCAGCAGAAAAGATTCTGAAGCTGGATATTGCCAATCTGGTAATAATCGGTACTCCTGAAGAAATCGAAAAATACGGCGCAGGCTTTGATATCACAGGTGCAAAGATAGTCAATCCTTTTGACGATCCCAACAAGCAGAAGTACATTGACAAATTTGTTGAGCTTCGGGGTAAAAAGGGCGTAACTCCTGAATCTGCAAAGGAGCAGATGGAAAAAGATTATATGTATTATGCATGCCTTATGTGCAAATGCGGCGATGCAGACGGTGCTGTTTCGGGTGCATGCCACTCAACAGGCAATACCATCCGTCCGGCTCTGCAGCTTCTTAAGACAAAACCCGGTATCAGCGGTGTATCCGGCTTCTTCGTAATGGAAGTTCCTGACTGTGAACTTGGCGAAAACGGACTCTTTGTTTTTGCTGACTGTGCAGTTAACCCGGATAATGATCCTGACAAAATGGCTGAAACAGCCGGCCTTTCAGCTGAAAGCTTTGAAGCATTCATAGGCGCTGAAGCCAGGGTTGCAATGCTTTCATTCTCCACAATGGGTTCAGCAAAGCATGAGAGAGTTGACATGGTAAAAGAAGCAACTCAGAAGGCTAAGGAAAGATTCCCGCAGTACCAGATCGACGGAGAGCTCCAGCTTGATGCAGCCCTTGTGGCAGAAGTAGGCGAGCTTAAGGCTCCGGAAAGCAAGGTGGCAGGACATGCCAACACTCTGGTATTCCCGAACCTTGAATCAGGCAATATCGGCTACAAGCTTGTTCAGAGACTTGCAAAAGCAAATGCATACGGTCCTATCCTTCAGGGCCTTTCAATGCCTGTTAACGACCTGAGCCGCGGATGTTATGCAGATGACATCGTAGGTACAGTTGCAATGACAGCAGTACAGGCACAGCAGGCAGGTAAATAAGTTTATCAATATACCCGGGTATATATTTTTTAGGAGAAAACAACAATGAAAATATTAGTAATCAATTGCGGCAGTTCATCACTTAAATATCAGCTTATCGATTCTGAGACAGAAGCAGTTCTTGCAAAGGGCCTCTGTGAAAGAATCGGTATTGACGGAAAGTTCACATACAAGCCGGCAAACGGTGACAAGGTAGTGGCAGATATTGATCAGCCTGACCACAAGAAGAGTGTTTCAATCGTTCTTGATGCGCTTACAGACAAGGATAACGGCGTTATCGCAGACCTCGGCGAGATCGGTGCTGTAGGACACAGAGTAGTACACGGCGGAGAAAAGTTTGCTGCATCTACACTCATCACAGAAGATGTTATGAAAGCCATCGAAGAATGCAATGATCTGGCACCTCTTCACAATCCTGCCAACATCATCGGCATCAATGCCTGCACAGAGCTTATGCCGGGCGTACCTCAGGTTGCAGTTTTTGATACAGCTTTCCATCAGTCAATGCCTGCAGAAGCATTCCTTTACGGCGTTCCTTATGAATACTATACAAAATACGGCGTAAGAAAATACGGCTTCCACGGAACATCTCATTCATATGTTTCAAAGAGAACTGCAGAAATCTTAGGTCTTGACTATGACAAGGCAAAGATCGTTGTATGTCACCTGGGCAACGGCGCGTCTATCTGTGCTGTTGACGGCGGAAAGTCAGTTGAAACATCAATGGGTCTTACACCTCTTATGGGTCTTATAATGGGAACACGTTCAGGCGAGATCGATCCGGGTGCCATGGAATACATTGCAAACAAAGAAGGCATGGACCTTAAAGGCATCATGAATGTCCTCAATAAGCAGTCAGGTGTTCTGGGAATGTCAGGGGTATCATCAGACTTCAGAGATATCGATGATGCGATCAAGGATGGCAATGCACAGGCAAAGGCTGCAAAGGATGCATTTATACACAGAGTAGTTACCTATGTAGGCGGATATATCGCAGCAATGAACGGTGTTGACGCTATCGCATTTACAGCAGGTGTAGGCGAAAATGCTCCTGACGTAAGAGAAGCAGTAAGCAGACAGTTCGGATATCTGGGTGTTCAGATCGATGACAGCCTTAACAATATCCGTGGTGAGGAAAGAATTATCTCCACACCGGATTCAAAGGTTAAGGTACTTGTTGTTCCTACAAATGAAGAACTTATGATAGCACGTGATACAGAAGCCCTTGCAAAATAATCAAAATAATATTGACAAAGTTTTTTTGCATGAGTATAATAACCAAGTCGGTCTGACGGGATCGCACATACACGTGTAAGCAAGGAGGTGTACGCAATGTCAATATGCCCAAAAAATAAAATGTCTAAGGCCAGAAGAGATAAGAGAAGAGCAAACTGGAAGATGTCTGTTCCGTCTCTTGCTAAGTGCCCAACTTGTGGCGAACCGGTTATGCCACACAGAGTTTGCAAGAACTGCGGTTCTTACAACAAGCGCACAATCATTGCTCAGGAAGAAGCATAATTGCTTTTCCGTTCTTAATTAAGAATATCGGCGGTTGTTCCTCAGGGGAGCAGCCGCCTTTTTCGTTATTTCTTTACATCCAATTTAAAATGAGTTAAAATAATTTAACGTTTTTTAATTGATAAGTTTTACTTTGAAATAAAGGAGATAAGAGTATTTTGAGTACTGACAACAGAAGAAGCACATCAGAAAGGATCCCGGCAGGACGTCCGGCTCCACGTCCGTCTGAACGTACATCCTCCGGCCGGACCTCTGCAACTCGGCCATCTGAACGACCGATGAACCAGAGAAGTTCTGCCGGCAGCAGGAATATGAGCACCAGAGGCAGCAGAAAACGCAGAAAATCAAAAGGCAGCGCCCTTGGCCGCGTTCTTGCGGTTATCGGTCTCATCCTTGCTTTCGTTCTTGTCCTGCTGGTGGTTGCCTGCCTGATACTTTTCAGGGGCCCCTCAGAAACAGCAAAACGAGAATGGGTTAACATGTTCAATGAAACCAGTCAGATGAAATGGCTTCCGAGAATGTTCCTTTCGAATGAAGAGGTTGACGATATAATAAACAGCAGCAACATTATCGAAGTTGATGTTGGTACTGTATCAAATACTGAGGATATCGACGTATCACAGACTACCGATGAGGTGGAGGTATTTGAAGTGTCCGGAGGTTCCTTCAAGGGTGTCATGATGATTGTTCATGATCCTTCAAAGGTATTTCTGGGAACTGTTCCCGAGTTCTATGAAGGCGCAGGTATGGTTGTAAACGATATAATCAATACCTGCTATCCGGATGTAATAGGCGGTGTAAATGCCGGAGACTTTGTTGACCTGGGACCCGGTAATTCCTTCACAGCCATGCCGCTGGGCCTGGTTATTTCCGAGGGACAGATAGTTATGTGTGAGTCCGGTGACTATGATACCCCGTATCATATTTCAGGATTTACAAATGATAATAAATTCGTGCTGGGATATATTTCAGCAAACGAAGCCATAGAAATGGGTATCAGGGATGCGGTTTATACTAATGAAATTACCACAGGACCTTATCTTATCATGAACGGTCAGCCTATGATCGAAGAAGTTCCTGATTCAACTGTATACGGCGGCGGCCCGAATCCGCGAACTGTTATAGGGCAGCGCCAGGATGGTGCGGTTGTAATGCTGGTTGTTGACGGACGTCAGGCCAATTCCATTGGTGCAACATTTGTAGACCTTATCTACCTGCTTCAGGATTATGATGTATATAATGCCTGTGCAATGGACGGAGGTACATCATCCCAGATGATCTACAATGGGGAAATCCTCAACCATCCGTATTCGGGTTCTCCACGTAAATGTCCTACAGCATGGCTTGTAAGACAGTGATTGTTGTCTGTAGATTTCTATATATGAATAAAGGATATTGATATGTCAGATAATTATACAAATAATGGTTTTAATGGTACCGGCGAAAGGGAGATAGTCCCGGGAGTGTCCGGTTCAAACGAAACAGAAGAACAGCGCTACAGAGCCAGAATGGCTGCTGCCCAGTCTCAGGTACGCCCCCGTACTTCAGGAGCACCTGCCGGCACAAGAAATGCATCGGCTCCTTCAAGGTCTGCAGGCACCATGCCGGCCCGTTCAGGTGCCGAAAGACGTCCGGCATCATCCCAGGCAAGACCTGATGCTGCCAGACGCTCATCTTCTGCCGCTTCCGGACGTCCGGGCAGCCGTACACCAATGAGAAAAAGAAAGAAACAGAGCAGCTTCAAAAAGGGAATTCTTGTATGTATTGCCATAATGATAGTGGTTCTGATTGTTGGCGGCATCCTGTTTTCATCATATCTCGGAGCATACGAAAAGAGCCGTCCCAATAAGGCAGCTGTTTCCCTTGTTGAGAGTTACATGTCTGCAGAGGGCATTGACAGGCTCCTTAAGGAAAATGCTGATAAGCTGGATGTTGCAGACGGCATTGAGTCCGCAGCTCCTGCTTACGAATCAAATATTGCAGGAAAACAGATATCATATATCCAGACCAAGGATTTCCGTCCTGATTCACCATCCTTCAATATAACTGCTGACGGTCAGGTGGTCGCAAATGTTACATTTGAACAGAATGGTACTGCCGGATGGGGATTCCCGAAATGGGAAATCAGTAAGCTGAATATCGGAAATTACCTGCCGGGTCTTACCAAATATACTGTACTGGTACCTCAGGGCTCTACGGTTTACCTGAACGGCAATGCTCTGGACAGCAGCTATATTACAGAGTCCGGAACTCCTAAGGTACTGAGAAATGTTACCCAGTACATTAAAACTGTACCTGTATTTGATACCTATGTCGTACCGTCCGGTTCTGTTCCGAATATCACAGCTAAGGATGCGTCAGGCAATGATATTACACTGACCCAGTCAGGTGAGACATTTTCTGTGACTACCACAGACCAGGCATTTATAGACGAAGTAAAGCCTAATGTAGAGGATACACTTGAAAAGTATGCTACATACTTCATCCATATGAGCCACAACCTCAGTGCATACATGCTTCCGGGTACATCATTTTATGTAGGTATTTTCGGAGACGGTGAATCCTACGGCGTTGATACATCTCTGTATAATTTCGAACACATTACCGAATACGGATTTACCGAAAAAGAGGTTACCAATTTCGTTAAATACACAGATGACTGCTTTACCGTTGATGTAAAATATCATATGTATGTTGAATTCGATGATGACAGCTTCAATGATAACGATCAGAATCTTGATGCAACCTGGGTATTTGTTCATGACGGCAATGACTGGTATCTTGCAGACAGTCAGAGTAAATGATCAGGACAACTGAAATGTAAAAAAGATAAGAATGCCCCGCTTACCTGCAGGGCATTTTTTATTCTCAGCATAAAGGAGATATAATGGCACAAGTGATCAAAGGTTCCGATGCTGCAGCAGGCATAAAAAGTGAACTTAAAAAAATAATCAGAGAATATGACCTTAAGCCCCGTCTGGCGGTGATCCAGGCGGGGAATGATGACAGTAATGCCGCATACGGCAGAGGTATAAAAAAAGCGTGTGATGATGCAGGGATAGAAGTCCGTGAATACACATTTCCCGGGGATATTTCCCAGGCAGATTTTGAACAGCAGTTTATCCGGATTAATGAGGACCCGGAAATTCACGGAATACTCCTTTACAGGCCTCTTCCGGAGCATCTGGATGAAAACCGCTTTGCCGAACTGATAGATCCCGATAAGGATATGGACTGCATGTCACCTGTGAACTGGGCAAAGCTTGCCATGGGCAACTT
>JABUTA010000389.1 GCA_021443845.1 Parasporobacterium sp. | reverse complement strand
TCGTCATCCTGCTCTTCCTGTGTGTCTTCCTCTGCCACGCTGACAGGCTCCTCATCGTCCTCCTCCTGCTCGTGCCCGGAGTTTATAACGCTGTCCACGGCACTGTTCTTCTCGGCCCTCTTGCGGAACTCCGCAAGAATGTCCCTGTACTGGGGGATGTCGAACGTCTCTATCACGCCGTCGGGCTTCCTTATGTATCCTGTATTTTCATTAAGGTATATGATGTCCACGGTTATGGGCCTGTTCTGCGGATCACGTGCTGTACGTGTATCTATGACGGTCTTGCCAGGTTCGAGTCTTATGTCCATGTCTTTTTCCTCCTGCTTGGTTTTGTTTTTCTACGAGCAGTTACTCTGCTCCATTATCAATTGTTCCATATATCAATAATCCCCGGCCTCTCATAATGGCCGGGGATACCCTGTGCTGACGATGAGGCCTTACAAATCAGTAAAAACCTCATCTTTCTATGTAATCATCATCTCCTTCAACAGGTTCGCTGAAATATAAGTCTGCAAGCCTGCTGTTGTATCTGAGCAGTATTTCAAGAACATCCTTGTCAGGTATGTCGAACTCCACTACCATGCTAAGATCATTCGGAACCGCTTTCTCCCGGAAAGCCACCTCCCGGAAAGCCTTTAACAGCCCTTCACGTTTATCCTCACAGGGGATAAACCCGTCCTCGTAGCTTTCCTGATCATCAAGTCCCATTATCTTATCGAATTCTCTTATAACCCATGTCTGATGCTCCATTGAAATGCTTTTGATCTCTTCTTTTCTTATCTTCATTTTTTCCTCCATGGGCATAAACATATTTTTCGAAGTAAATATGGTCACATTGTTACCTGGATTCCATTACGTTTTTTCCTGAAAATATCTCTGTTCCAGAAATTGCAGCACTTATTTCAAGTTCCATATGACGGCTGCCTGAAGCTTTTATGAATGATAGCAACATGCCTTTTTATCTCATTTTGAATTCATATATTAATGCCCTTAAATCTGGTTATTTGTAACATTCTCCACCTAATCTGTTACATGCGAATTCACTTGAGAAGAACCATTTATAATCTTTTCCATGCACTCTTCCTTAGTATCTTCAGTTTCAGAGCACGCAAAACAGTGATATGAATTGTTTGGCAAATCATATCACTCATATATACATATTTCAATAACCTTTGTAAAGCATATATGTACTTTTTGTGTGGTTCAGTTTTCTGCACCGCTTCACAGATGGAAATATTCAGCTGGAAATTCCTATGGAGCTTAGTTGATATTATTTCTTGTGAAGTCTCACACGACTAAAGTCGCGTGCTTCCTATTGCCATATTCGGGGCGGAGCCCCTCTATGGTTGCCCTTTAGGGGCATCGGACTGCGTTTCTGTCCATACGGTCTGAACTCAGT
>JABUTA010000388.1 GCA_021443845.1 Parasporobacterium sp. | reverse complement strand
GGAAAGCTATTGTTGAAATATCAGATAAATCAGATAGGAAAGCTATAGCTGAAATATCAGATAAATTAGATAAGAAAACTATAGCTGAAATATCAGATAAATTAAGGAAACTATAACTGATACAGCAGATATAATACCCAAAAAATAATACAATAACACCACATATATATTATACAAGGAGACCATCATGGGGGCGAAGGGAGAACATAAAAAGGAAATGATCTTAAAGGCTGCAGAGGAACTTTTTGTTGAAAAAGGGTTCAGCTCTGTGACCATGCAGGATATCTGTAATAAGATGGGGATATCCAGGGGCGGCCTTTACAGATACTATCCATCTACCGCAGAAATTTTTATTAATATAATCAATAAGGAGCAGGAAAATGCACTGGCTCAGCTTAAAAGGGCAAATGCCAACAACATCCCGGCCATCAAAATAATGAACGTATTCCTTCTCGACAGATTTAACAGATTTTCTGACAGAAGATATAATCTGGAAAATGCCATGTCGGACTTCGCTGCCAAGTATCCGGACGGGAAAAAGGTTCTGCAGGAAAGGGCAGACAGGGCAATTCAGATTGTAAGCTCTATTATTATAAAAGGTGTGGAAGAAGGGGACATGAAATGCAATGATCCCGAAAGTACGGCCATCACAATAATGAGCATTCTTGAAGGACTGGCCAAGCATCACGACCTTCTGCCTCTGCACACAGATGAAATATTAAGGCAGAGACACTTTATATTAAATATGGTTACCAAATAATAAAGACTTCAGGGACTTAAAACTCCCTGAAGTTTTTTATACCTGCGCCCGCTCGCTCCCGCCCGTTAAAACATCCCGTGAACCCAATGCTTCCCGAATATGTCAAAATCTTTGATTTGCCGCGCCTGAAAATTCTGTCCATAACAGAAAATGTCACTTTTTTCGCATTTAATGGCATTTATATATACAGCAATCTATGGGAAGATTTAAGCAACGTAAAAGAGTCTCAGCATAGGAGGAACCCAAATGAAAACAATATATTCAGAAGCACAGCCGGGAAAGGTTGTTCTTAAAGAAAGAGAAATCGGACATCCGGGTCCGGGCGAAGTATTGGTAAAAGCAATGTACAGTACACTCAGTCCGGGAACTGAGTGCGGACTTCTTCACGAAGCTATCGTTCCACTTCCGACATGCATCGGATATTCAATGGCAGGAGAAATCATTGAAGTTGGTGAAGGTGTTACGGAATTCAAGGTTGGGGACCATGTAGTTTCAACTATTGAACATGCTCAGTACATTATCACATCAGAACTTAACTGCACACTGTGCCCTGAAGGCGTTGACATGAAACAGGCTGCATTCTGGAATCTTGCACATACAGGAATGTACTGCCTCAGACAGTCAGGACTTCAGATGGGCGAG
>JABUTA010000387.1 GCA_021443845.1 Parasporobacterium sp. | reverse complement strand
CGGTAGGATTCTCCTCGGAAGGAGAAGCAGTTGGCATGATGAAGTATTCTGTCCAGCATGGCTGTGGTAAGGACTGGATCTCCCATCATCTCTGCCCAGTCCGAGATCTGCTTGTTAGTGGTAAATATGATAGAAGATGTCTCATAGGTATCGCTGATAAAAGTGAAGAACCTGTTAGCCTGTGCTCTGGTGATAGGCGTATAACCGATCTCATCTATGATTATAAGCTGGGCCTTCTTGAGGTTCTTTACCCTGAACCCTGAAGTCCTCTCGGTATCGGCAGTATCCAGAAGCTTGACAAGGTTCACCATCTTCTCAAAGCATACTGTATATCCGGCATTGATCGCATGAAGTCCGAGACCACATGCCACCATCGTCTTGCCCAGTCCCGGAGGACCGGCAAAAACGATATTGCCCCGGTTATCAAGCCAGGATAGCTCCTTGAGCCGTTCGATCTGTGAAAGTGTGATCCCTTCCTTTAGCTCCAGCGGGTCGAATTCCTCCAGAGCTTTTACATTTGGAGGAAAGTGAGCTGCCGAAAGATTCCGTTTTCGTCGTCGGGCATTCCTGCCTCCCACTTCTGTCTCAAGACAGGCAAGCAGGAACTGCTTATGTGTAAGGTCATTCTGATCTGCCTTCTCAAGAAGATCAGGGAGAGCCTTTGCAGCATGTTTTATTCCGAATGTTTCGAGCAGTGATATAAGGCGCTGCACAGGGACCTGCGTGGTATCAAGTGTACGAAGGATCTCCCTGTTCATACTGTCACACCTGCCTTTGCGATACGTTCATTGAACGCTTTCTCGTATGTATCAAGGCCTTTGTACTCAACAGCCTCTGTTGCGAGTATTGCCACTGCATCTGATGACGCATGAAGCCTTGCAAAGTGAAAATCGAACACTGTCTTGAACTGACTGAAGGTATAACGGTAGTTTTCACAGCACTCCTCCATCACTTCAGCCACGAGAGTCTTATCCGGACGCATGGCATCAAGGTATCTGTTTATTGCTTTCAGCTGTTTTGCGGTATGGCGTGAGTTCTCCCTTTTTACGCCATTTATGAAGTGCTGGAAATCGTAACAGTTCCACTTTGAGCGCAGCTCCTCTGCGATCGTTATCCAGTCACCCTCTGTGTCGCGCTTGTGCTCCGGAAGCTGATTGAAGCTGCCTTTGCGTTCACTTATGTTATGTACACAGATATATTTCCTGTCGTTGTCATAGATGTATATCTTCCCGGATACGACTTTAAAATAGATACGGCTGTAGGCAAGGCTCTGAGGGATGGAATACCTGCACGATCTGTAAAGCACGTAGGGCTGTGACTTCACGTCGTAACCGATGAAGCTGCCCGGCGACTGCTCATACACAGATGGGAGCAGCGGCTTAAGAGACTGCTTCTCGATGTCGCGGA
>JABUTA010000386.1 GCA_021443845.1 Parasporobacterium sp. | reverse complement strand
GTCTTATGCCGAACTGCCTGAAGGAATTAAATTCTATGATACGGCACAGCAGCGTTCAGCTGAAAAGTATAAATGGTATTCTAAGGAAGTAACTTTAATTACCGCTACGAAATATATGCTGAAAAATGACGGCACCCCTGTATGCGATCCGATTAATGGCGTGCCTCTTAATGTACCGTTCGTAACAGGCGAGTCAGTTATGGCTGTTCTGTTTAGAGGAACTACAGAGGAAGACCTTCAGCCTCCTAAGACTTCATCTTCGGGAATCGGTATCGGTCTTAACGTTTATGCCAATGACAATACAGCATATATTAAGAATGCAGCGGTTACTGCATCCGGCGTTTTTGTTGATGCTAAGGCAGGAGAGAAGACCAGAAAAGATCCTAAGGACGAAAAAAAGACTATTACCCTTACAAACGGTTCTTATGTAGCAGCCAAGGCAGGCTATCGTTCAGGCAATAAGGGTCTTGCCGGTTCTATTGCAGCTAATTATGTAAATGAAGATATTAAGGCTTATATCGAGAATGCTGTAATTACCGTTAAAAACGGAAAAGACGTTATCGTAAAAGCCGATTCCAACCTGAACACTAAAGCAAGTACAAGTGCAGTAGGCGGACTTAATATAACGGGTTCAGCCATCAAATCAACCAGCGCAGCGGGTATCGGTGTTACCGGTGATGTTGTTATGGAAGATGTAGATGCTTATATATCTGCAGATACTAAGATTACCGGAGCAGGCAATCTTGCTGTTATTGCGGCATCTAAAGGCAGTACCGTTGACTCAGCTTCCTCAGGAGAGAATACCAGCGGCAATGAAAACAGCATGGGTGCAGTTGGAATTTCACTGGTAGATTCCGATGTTAAGGCAGAACTTAAGGGTGATGACACTGCACAGGCGCTGAAGGTTACAGGCGATGTGACTGTTAAAGCAACTTCTGAAAGAACAGCAAGCATCACTTCAGGTGCGACAGCTAAAGGCGCAGTAGGCGCGAAGGGTATTACTGTCGGTTTGGCAATTGCGACATTTGACACAAATGCCATTATTAACAGAGAAATAACAGGTTCAAGAAATATCACTGTAGAGGCTGATGCTAAGAACGGCGGCAATGCCGCAACATATGCCGGCACGATGGGCTGCTCTCCGAAAAAAGAAAACGGAGACGATAATATAAGAGCAGACGAGGCTGCAGGCAATGCGCTTGGCGCAGCGGGCGATATGGCCTTCGCAGGCGGAGCTATCAATGATGATGACGATGACGACGATGACGATCCTGAGGTTCCTCAGGCTCTGCCGGTACGTCCGGACACAGCAGAAGGTTCTGTAGAATGGGCCGGAACAATTGCGCTTCTTATTTATAATAATACAGTAAATGCATACATTAAAAAGAACACTGTTTCCACAGGTGCTCTTAA
>JABUTA010000385.1 GCA_021443845.1 Parasporobacterium sp. | reverse complement strand
AGAAAGGAAATGTAATCGTTGTGGGTCTCGGTATCAACATGCTGGTTCCGGCCATAGCAGGATATATCCTCAAGGTAATGGGAAAGAGCAACCTTATAATACCGGAGTTCAATACCGCAGACCTTAAGATAAACATACCACTCATAAAGGACATACCGATATTAGGTGACCTTGTAAGCGGGCATTCGCCTCTTACCTATATCTCGTTCATTCTGATAATCGTAATGAGCATCCTCATGTACAGGACTAAGTTCGGTGTCTATGTAAGGGTAGTAGGGGAGAATGAGGATTCTGCCATAAGCCTGGGTCTTAAGACGAACTTCTATAAATATATGGCCATAGGTATAGGTGCCGTATGCTGCGCACTTGCAGGCATTAACCTTTCCGTAGAAGGTATCGGACTTTACACAAATAATATGACAGCAGGCAGAGGCTTCATAGCCATAGCAGCCATTTACTGTGGCGGCGGTTCACCGGCCAAGTGCTCAATATTTGCACTTCTGTTTGGACTTGCCCGTTCACTGGCCATAAACATGCAGCTGAATGCAGGACCTGAAGCAGCACTTTTCGATATCATACCTTACGTTGTAATGACAGTAGTTCTTGCGGTGATCGCACTTGCAAAGGCGAGAAAACGAATGGAACGCAGTTTCTGATAAGGAGGTACCATGAATAAAAGCGCATTGATAATAGTGGACATGGTAAAAGACTTCACGGACCCTGAAGGACTCGTGTATTATCCCCAGAATGAGCAGGTGCTTCCCGTAATAATCCGGGTGCTGGAAGAATGCAGGAAGTATGATATGCCGGTAATATTCCTCCAGCACTGTTACCGTCAGGGAAAGCCTGACAAAAACCTGGTGAACATGCGTCCGAACTGCATTGAGGGTAGCGGTGGTGAAGACATAGATTCACGGCTCAATGTAGATCCTGTCCATGATTATGTAATCAGAAAAAGAAGATACAGCGGATTCTTCGGTACGGATCTTGACCTGGTTTTAAGGGAAAATGATGTTAAGAACGTCATAATCGTCGGAACAAAGACAAACTGCTGTATTAGGGCAACTGTTACAGATGCATACTACCTGGATTACCATCCGATAGTCCTGTCCGACTGCGTGGCCACCAATTCCGAGGAAGTGAACAGGGTACACCTGGAAGATATACGTAAGTATCTGGGAACTGTAATGACCAGCAGCGAGCTTTTTGAAAAGCTGAAAGAAGGTGTGCTGTGACGGAAAAGAAATATGACGTGCTGACCAGCGGTTATGTCAGCATGGACCAGATGGTCAAGATACAGACACCTGCCAGGGTCGGATATACATCCATCATAACCAATAAGACCAATATGCAGATAAATTACGGCGGCTGCGGCACCAATATAGCCTGTAATATGAGCAGGCTGGGGATGTG
>JABUTA010000384.1 GCA_021443845.1 Parasporobacterium sp. | reverse complement strand
CTGTGCAGGATAAATATAAATTCAGCGAGGATATGAAAGACGGCTTGAAAGCCAAAATCACGAAAAAGTATACATATCCGGGTGCATACCTGAATTTATTAGATACGCCGATTGAAGACTGGTATAAGTATTATTATTCAAGGTATTTTTACGAGTTTATCGACGCATACTGCACGGAAGAAAGTGTGGAGAATATATGGGATGATCTTTTTGAGGACCATCCTGACGGTAATGAGTGGAGTACATATGAGTATGCTGCGGGCACATATATCCTGAAGGAGGAAAGCTGCCCGAAGGGATATGTACTTGACACTCAGGACCATACACTGGTTCTTGAGGCTGCAGTTGATGAGGAAGGATATGATTATTTCACCGGAACTCTTGATGGCGAGGAACTGGGATATGCAGAAGTTTATGGATGGGACCGCCCGTGTGGAAAACTCTATGATGATATAGAGCCTGTCAACACATCTGTAGAAAAAGTATATGCTAAAGAAAATGATGGCATCTTCATTAACAGAATAGACAGCGAAGAATATACATGGGACTACTATTTCGAAAAGACGGAGGATGGATGGAAGAGTAATAACCCCAGAGATGAAGAGGTGACCACTTGTGCAATAACAGAGTGGACTATATCTTTAGATGACGATTTCAAAGGCGGCGATGTAAGTGTATCTTTGGATTATTTTGTGGATAAAAAGAATCAGTGGGACGATTTGCAAGTTGTTTTCTGTTGTGAGGAGGATGGCTATAGTCATGGGGTTTATATATTATACGGGGATATACCGGATACATATTCCGGAACACTGACAGATTCATATTACCTGGAACCAAACAAGACATATCGTATAATAGCATATTATTATAATAATGGCGGAAGTGACAGTGACGGCTATGCTGTATTAAATTTCCCGGATAGCTGGAATGTGAGTGGTTCAGATCCGGTTAATGTGTCACTCAAACCGTCTATCACCTATACTGAAGATTATAACTTTGAATACAAGTTCAAACCGAATGGTGAAGACTGGATAGGAAGTGCACCTGATTTTGACATGACCGAATCCATGTGGAAAATCGTAGTAGATGAAGATATTGCGGAGTATACCATCAGTTGGAAAGCTGAAGAATTAAATAACCCCGGACCGGATGTAGTGCCGTACCAGGATTTCTATATGAGTCTGGATGGCAATGATCTGGCTTATAAAGATGAAAGCGGAGAAGTTACGGTATCACTTTCTGCCGGAACTCACTATCTGTACGCTTACCATTACCATGAAGGCTTGGGTGAAGACAGATGCGGCTTCACACTTAATCTGCCGGGCAGCGAAAATTTTGTACAGCTTCCGGGAGCACGCCTTCAGATTATAGATAAGGACGGAGAAGTCGTGGATGAGTGGACATCTGACGGAACG
>JABUTA010000383.1 GCA_021443845.1 Parasporobacterium sp. | reverse complement strand
ATACTCTTAAATGATCTGTACACGGATCTGCCTGCTTCTGTCAGTTCAACTGCATGTGTGGTCCTTACAAACAGCTGTACTCCCAGCTCTCTTTCTGCTTCCGCAATATGCTTGCTGAGGCTTGAGTGAGATATATATAGTTTCTTTGCTGCCTTTGTATAATTCAGTTCCTCTGCCAGGACTATAAATTCCTTTATGTGTTCTGATTTCATCTGCCTCATCCTCCTGTGACATAAATATATCACAACCGGTTCTGTTGTTCCATATCAGAAACACCGACGCTTACAGGGAAAGACCATTTTCACCGATGTCTGATAATATGAGAATGACATGTTGGATATTCATGGATAAACGTATCTGAAACCATGGATTTTCAATAAATTTGAATACAGGGGAGGTATCTTTATGAAAATATTTGACAGACTTGATACCGGAAGATTAGATCAGTCATGGGCTGACAGGTTTAATCCCGAGGTATCAATATACAACGGAAAAGAGGCTGCATTTCTTCCTGCAGTCCAGGCTCAGGTGTCGCCATACGGCCAGGTGGCAACAGGGGAAATGCCCGTGTATGCCCAGCTGCACAGTGCTTTGCTGCCTTATGAATTCACAGGATGGCTTGATGAAATGAAATCCATCACTGACACATGCTATATCGGCGACTGGTCCTGGCTTGAAAAAGTAAGGATATCCGGACCTGATGCGGTAAAGTGCCTTGAGGCAAGTTCCATAAATAATATCCGTAACATGAAGACAGGAAAGGCAAAACATTTTGTTGCAGTTAATCATGACGGATACATTACTGTTGATGGTATTGTCTTCAGGGAATCAGAGGATACATTTCTTGTTACAGGAGGACTTACAGTCAAGGCCGGTGAGGGAATAAGAACAGAAGGAATGGATGTAACCGCACAAACTCTTACTTCCAGAATATACAATTTCCACATCCAGGGTCCTCATTCCGCAAAAGTCATCGAGAAGCTGTGCGGAGAAGATATTTCTGATCTGGGATTCATTTCATTCAGGGATATCGTTATCTGCGGTGAAACAACAAGGCTTTACAGGGGCGGCATGTCCGGGGAGCTGGGATATGAAATATTCGGTGATGCAGCAGTTGCTTCAGTCATATGGAAAGCAGTCGTTGACGCAGGTCAGGAATTCGGAATCCGTCAGTTAGGTTACAGAACCCTGATGTCAAACCATCTCCAGTCATTCTTCCCGACTATCTGGGTCGATTTCATACCTGCAATAATGCCGCCGGAAGCTCATCTTGACATGTTCTACAGAACTCCTCATGACTTCGGCTGGGACAATCTTATGGATAAGGAAAGAGATTTTGTCGGAAAAGAGGCAATGCTGAAAGAACAGGCTGAGCCCACCCACAAAACCATGATGCTGGAATGGAATTCAGATGA
>JABUTA010000382.1 GCA_021443845.1 Parasporobacterium sp. | reverse complement strand
GTAATGGAACGTGTAGAAGCAATATACAGCAACTGGTATCTGGGACAACTGGGAGCAAATTGGTCCAACGTTGTTGCAGATGACCTGCGGGATTACGGGCATGTAAAAGATATTGATCGACAGACAGATTTTTACAACAGAAAAATAAAGAATGCTGGGTCAAAGATGTTTGTTATTATTTCAGACGCTTTAAGATATGAGGTGGCCGCATCCTTATCTGAACAGCTGCAACGTGAAAATCAGTGTCAGGTTAAGTTGTCCAGCATGCAGGCCGTATTCCCTACCATTACTAAGTTCGGAATGGCTGCGCTCTTGCCACATAAGGAACTTACAACAGAAATTAAGGGAACGAGCAAAACAGAACGCCTTGCGGTCCTTGCTGATGGCCAGTCAACAGAAAGCAATAACAGAGAGAATGTGCTTAAGAAAGCTGACCCTGAAAGTGTTGTTCTTAAGTACAAAGATATCCTTCCTATGAGCCGTTCAGAAAGAAGATCACTTGTTGAAGGAAAGAACGTTGTATATATCTATCACGACAAGGTGGATCACGCAAGCCATACTGACGAGACCACTGTTTTTGCAGCATGTGATGAAGCCATTAATGATATTAAAAATATTATTCGTATTATAACCAATGAGTTTGGTGGTGCAAATATAATAGTGACTGCCGATCACGGATTCCTATACACATATACTCCGCTGTCTGAAGATTCCAAGGTCGATAAGACTAGCGATTCAGATATGGATGTTGAATATGGCAGGCGTTATGCAATTACTAAACCGGGTGCGACAATGGATTACTTGCTTCCTGTTAAGTTCCTTGGCAAGCAGACTGTACTCGAATCCTGGGCACCAAGGGAAAACATAAGAATAAAAATGACAGGTGCCGGACTTAACTATGTGCATGGTGGAATAAGCCTTCAGGAGATGGTTGTGCCTGTAGTTGAATACCACAATCTCAGAAATGATTCTTCGGAATACAAGAAAAACAAAAGCAAGTATGATACGAAACCGGTAACGGTAAACCTTCTTTCAGCAAATCGCAAAATCAGTAATATGATTTTCTCCCTTAACTTCTATCAGGTGGAGCCTGTATCAGAAAATAGGGAGGCCGCAACGTACAAACTGTATTTCACAGACGAGTACGGCACACAAATAAGCGATGTACAAAAGATAATTGCAGATAAAACGACTGATAATAATCAGGAACGCACTTTCAGATGCACCTTTAATTTGAAGTCTTTGCAGTATAAGAATACGAACATCTACTATCTTGTGATTGCAGATGAAGATGGACTGCAGGTAGGAAGGGAAGACTTCCAGATAGACATTGCATTTGCGGTAGATGATTTTAACTTCTTTTAAAAATAGAAATTGTTATATACGAGGAGCGAATAAATGACTTCAGATTCAAGAGCCGT
>JABUTA010000381.1 GCA_021443845.1 Parasporobacterium sp. | reverse complement strand
GTGGCTGGTCCAGCTTATAATCCACATAATCATTCAGTACACCGATATACCTGCGCAGGGTGACTTTTCCCTCTAACAGCCGGTCGATCTCGGACTGCTTGGACGTATACCCGATTCCAAGCCCTGCCTCTCCTAAGATTTCTTCACACCTTAGTAATGCATCATTGACTGCCAGCATGGTATCATAGGCATACATGATGTCCAGATAGGATACGCCTTTCTCGCTCCAGCTCAGGTAGACTTTCTTGATTTCTGCATCCATTTTTTAGCCCTCCCCCATCTGATTAATGATCCAGTCTACTAACTGCTGTTCGTTGTAGTACATGGTATTGTATGCATGATAAATATAGGTTGCTGCTGCCTGATACAGGAACACCATCTTTTGCAGGTTACTGGCTAAGGACTGGATAAATGCTTCCATCTCTGCCTTTGCTTCCCCCTGATAGGTCTCTTCCTCTTCCAGGTTCTGCACGCACACTTCTGCATAGGTATAGGCTTCCTGGACCTTCTCCTGGATCTTTCCAAGCTCTGTGATATAATCCAGTACCCCCGCTCCGATTTTGATTTCTTCCGATGCTCCTCCACCGTCTGTACAAGACATATTAACATGACCGGGCATAGCTTTCCACCTCCTCATTCATTTGAAGTAATCTTAACAGTTCTCTCCTTAACTGCACCGGGTCGATTTCTTTTCTTAACTGCGTATTGATGTTGTACTGATACACCGCCGCTTCGTTCCAATAATATACCTGTTCTCTTACCATGGCTCCATTCTGGAATTCTCCTGCCATAATAGTTTCTTCCTGTCCTTTCAGTTCCTGTAAGAACGTATCCATGTCCACCAATTCCGGCTCAGTCCCTATGGCGTTTGCCCTGCCCCGCAGCACCGGATATTTCTCTAACAACAGATAGAACAACGCAACCCTTGGAATCTTGATCATCTCATACTCATGATTTTTCAATGGAATAATCACAACTGCCTCTTTTTTCTCAAGCAGAGCGATATGTAAATAGTTTATAATGATATGTGTGTTACTTTCCTTATAACATTCCAAAGCTCTTGCTGGTAAGGCCCCCTGCTTTGACAATTCGGTTTCTGATGCCAGAACTTCCTTTTCTATCAATCCCTGTATTGTCTTTTTGACTTCTTCCTCGTACCCGTCTTTTGGGCGGAAATTAAGCGGTATGCCTAACACGGTGTTACCTTTTGTAATGCTGTTAAAAAATACCATTTCATGCTCTGTAAATCTCATTCCATCCCCTCCATATCTTTATATTCCTGAAATCCGGTATAAAAATCATCTACCCGTTCTCCATGCGCCTCTAAGGCATCCACTGCCTGCTGTACCGGGTTATCTGCATTTTGCTTGGAAAAACACTTATGATACTGCTGCATCAGTTCCATATATGCCAGAAAGGTG
>JABUTA010000380.1 GCA_021443845.1 Parasporobacterium sp. | reverse complement strand
TGGTCCTCTGTCAAGATTTCGGACACTCGTTTTGTCAAAAATCCTTCTGTGTTGACGGCAGCTTAGGCTGCCGCCTTATTTAATTTATTCTTAATTGTATCGTAATACTTTTTCTCATAATTAAGCGGCGACAGATAGTCACAATGGCTATGTATTCTTGTGGTATTGTAAAAAGTATCTATGTATTCAAATACTAGATTATACGCATGTTCGTAATCTCTGATTCTAAATCGGTTAAGCCATTCTCTTTTGATTAGGGCATGGAACGATTCTATGCATGCATTGTCCCATGGATTACCTTTCCCTGAATAGCTTAGTAATATTTCTTCTGCGAACTTCCTGTACTCTTCAGATGTATATTGAACCCCTCTATCTGTATGGATTATTTTGGGTGTTGCTCCTCCGGCATTGAAGAGTGCTTTTTCTATTGCTCTGATAACTGCAGCTGTTTCCAGCGTTCTGGAAAGTTCCCATGCCATAATCCTTCTTGAATACAGATCCATTATGCAGGACAGATATACGAACCCTTCCTCAGTCCAAATATATGTAATATCTGTACACCAGACTGCATTAGGCTTGTCCGGATTAAAGTCCCTGTTCAGCAGATTCTTTAGCTTATCTGAAAAATCCCGGCTGATTGTTGTGATGGTATGATGTTTTATATAACAAGCCTTTATGTGCAACTGATGCATATACTCGGTTACTGTCCGTTCAGATATTTTCTCGCCTTTTTTATGGAGAATCTCTGTTATCTTCGGCGCTCCATAAATATTATGACTTTTCTTGTATATGTCCAGAATCATACTTTTGATTCTGTTTCGACGTTGCTCCTGCTCAGATGGTTCATGCTTCAACCAATTGTAGTACCCGCTTGTTGAGACGCCTAGTTTTTTCAGCACCCCTTTAACAGAGAATTTGCGTCCCTTCGGTAAGCTTTCGACAGTGTCCTTGACTGCCTGAAAAACTCTCTCTGTTATTCTCCCAGAATGCTGATAGCTTTTTTTAATACATCAAGAGCATCCTGCGTGTCTCTGAGTTCTCTGCGCAGGCGCATGTTTTCTTTCTCAAGATCTGACATTCCCGAGTAACTTGACTCATTCGCATCGTTGCTTTCCCTGCGGTCTTTTTTGTACCATCCATAGAGAGTGTCATACGGTACTCCCAGATATTCGGCACAAACCCGCTTGTCGAGATCCGGATGCTCCTTCACATATCTTAATGCATCCTGCTTAAATTCATCTGAATACTTCTTTGGCATTTTAATCCCTCCTGTGATATTAATATTATCTCACATCACAGAAGGATTTTCACAAATTTAGTGTCCACTATTTATTCTAGTGTCAGAAACTGCTTTTGCAATCAAAACATAGCACTATGCGGACAAGATTGTTGCTATGGTGCAAGTTTTAATTAAATACAGTTGCATC
>JABUTA010000037.1 GCA_021443845.1 Parasporobacterium sp. | reverse complement strand
CCTCTACTGGAGCTGCTTCCTCTGCAAGATCTGCTTCCTCTACAGGTGCTGCTTCCTCTGCAGGCTCTGATTCCTCAACAGGCGCTGCTTCCTCTACAGGTGCTGCCTCTTCTGCCTTTGTCTCTTCAGTAGGAGCCGCTTCTGTTTCCGCTGCAGTTGTCTCTGCTGCAGTAGTTGTTGCTTCTTCCTTTGGTTTAGAATCTCCGCAGGCACTGAGCAACATAGCTGATGCTACGCACACAGCCAGGGGCAAAACAAAATTTTTCTTCATGTTATCTCCCTCGTTTCACTGATATAAAACATTGATTAATAAACAACATTCCTGTTTATTATACCATACGTGCTCGTAAAATCATTATTTTTTGAAAGTGCATAAAGTCTAAAAATGTCCCTATATTTTATAGAAAAATCACAATTAAAGATTCTTAACTTCTTCTTCCGCCTCAAGTATCTGCATAAGCAGATCCTCCTGTTCCGCATCGCATGCTTCTATCTGCTGCTGTATATCCATAAGCTTCTGAAAATCCGCAGCCACAGAAGGATCCTCAAGGTTTTTTTTCAGCTTTTCAGAAAGTTCTTCACCCGCTGCCAGTTTCTCATGAAGTTTTTCCAGACGTCTTTCCAGTTTCGATCTGAGTTTACCCGGATTGTTTCCCTGGATTTTAGTGATTTCATCAGTTCTGATATCCGTATTTTTCTTCGCGGGTACCTCCTGCCGGAGTTCAGGAAGAGTATCCTCACCTATCCTGATGGTTCCTGTTGCGATTTCATTTATGAAATATCTGTCATGTGAAACAAAAAGAACCGTTCCTTCGTAGGATTTCAGCATTTTCTCCAGGGATTCCTTCCCCAGTATATCCATATGATTGGTAGGCTCATCCAGGATCAGCAGATTCGGCCTTGTGTAAAACATCTTGCACAGCGCCAGTCTGACTCTCTCACCGCCTGAGAGCTTTCCGATTTTTTTGTCAACCTCTTCCTGTGAAAAAGCAAATGCGCCAAGGGTACTTCTCACCTGCTCATTAGTCAGCTTAGGATATGTATCCCAGAAATTATCCAGAACAGTCTGCTCCGGATCCTCGTCATTTATTACAGCCTTCTGCTGGTCATAGTATCCGATCTCAACATTTGTTCCTGTTTTAAAATTTCCTCCCAAAGCAGGTACCTCCCCGATAATGGTCTTGAGGAGTGTTGATTTCCCTTTGCCGTTTTCTCCCGTCACCGCCAGTCTGTCACCTCTCATGAGCCTGAAAGATACCCTGCTCAGTTCTCTGTCATATCCTATGGAAAGATTCCGGACATCAAGTACCTCTGAATAGCTGGAAATCCGCGGAGAAAAATGAGCCCGGAATGTTGTTGTATCAAAACGCCTCGGTTTCTCGATCAGTTCCATATGCTCTATCGCTCTTTCCTTTGAGTGCGCAGCAGATACCTTGGTCGGTGTATTCTTCCACTTTTCTATCCACTCATTAAGACGTTTTATCTCTTTCTGCTGGGCTTCGTAATCCTTTTCCTGTTTAAGGAGAGCCTCCTCCTTCTGCTTTACAAATGCAGAATAATTGCCTGAGTATCTTTTTATTCTGTGATATTCTATTTCATATGTGACAGAAACGATATTATCCAGAAATACCCGGTCATGGGATACTATGACTACCGCTTTATTGTAGTTTTTCAGATACCCTTCCAGCCATTCTATTGTGGGAAGGTCCAGATGATTTGTGGGCTCGTCCAGAAGCAGAATATCCGGCCTGGAAAGGAGCAGTTTAATAAACGCGACCTTTGTCTGCTGTCCTCCGGAAAATGTTCCTATGGGACGTTCCATGTCCGCCGGTTCAAATCCGAACTTTGCGAACATTATTTCCATCTCCCGTTCTGCATCATGCCCTCCAAGAGCATCATATTTTTTCTGGAGAGAATCGTACTCATTCAGAAGAAGTCTTTCCTCCCCGGAAGACGTTCCGGACATATCCGTAAGATTTGCTTCTATCTGAAGCATTCTTCTTTCGCATTCATAAATCGGTTCAAAAACCTTCCGGATCTCATCCCGGACAGAAATATCCTTATCGCTGAAATTAATCTGCTGCAGATAACCTGTACGCTGACCTCCTGCCTTCACCATGAGAAACGTTTCATCACTGTCCGGATTGACCGGTTCCACTTCTCCTGAAATAAGCTTCATTAGAGTCGTTTTTCCACAGCCGTTACGTCCTACAACCGCAATTTTTTCCCTGTCATGAATCTCAAAATTCACTTTGTCGAGGATTACGTCGGCCCCATATTCAACTGTGGCGTTTCTGATCTGTAATCTCATGTTTATAGCTCCGGTTCTTCAGAGGGATCAAGTTCCCATTCGATTTTCTTCTGCTGTGCGTTGAATACAAGGCAGGCTGCAGCTGATATCAGCTTAGTAATGATGTATATAATGCACCCCGGTATTTTTACAAAATCCGGCACGGAAAGCATGCATATAATAGTTGTGCATACTGAAATCCCGCAGAAAACCACTGTAGTTATCGCAAAAAATGACCACCATGGCACGGTTTTTTTATATACATACTCTTTAACGGGATATTTTTCAGTTATCAGTGAAAGGGTTTTCCATCCAAGCAGAAAAATGAATATCAGTTCAAGTGCATACGGGATTATAACATACCATTTTCCCCAGATTGCCCCTGCATCCATGCAGCCCCCTGCAATAAACATTGCTACCAGAACTGTTATTGTCAAAATTGACATAAGACGGAGTTTTTTCAGCTGTGATATATCACCCTTTAATATGTAATGTCTTCCATAGTATACATATTTACCGTCCATACCCTGTTTGTAATTATCAAGATATGCATACCGTTTTTTCCATCCGCTGTATTTCAGTTTTGTTCTGTCAGAAAATTTATCACCCATATCAGTTAACCTCTGTTTCCGAAATATTATTATCATTAAGCCATCGTACAGCTTTTTCGCAGACGGTTTTCAATGTGTTTTCATCAAAAGGACTGCTGAGTCCTGCATTTGCCAGCAGCTCTGTAAAAACTCTGCTCCCTCCCTGCCGGGTGTATGCCATATAATGCTTCCATGCCTTCTCCCTGTCTTCCATGATCATTCCCCAGAATTCCAGGGACACTGTCTGTGCCAGACAGTAGTCGATATAATAGAAGGGAAGTGAGTATATATGATGCTGCCGCTGCCAGCCTTCCCCTTCTGAATAAAAGGGTATATCTCCGTCCAGTTTAATCCATGGCATATATACTCCCAGCAGTTCTTTCCACACTCCATGTCTTTCTGCCGGAGACATTTCCGGTTTTTCATAGACAATATGCTGAAAATGATCCACCATGGTTCCGTAGGGAATGAACTTTATCGCCGCCGCCAGGTGGGAATAACAGAACTTTCGGGTGTCCTTCCCGAAAAATCCCTCCGCCCAGGGCCATGAAAAGAATTCCATCGACATACTGTGGACCTCACATGCCTCCATGGTCGGCCAGACGGTGTCTGTGGGTATTCTGTCCCTGTTATACCAGTCTGCAAATGCATGACCTGCCTCGTGGGTCACCACTTCAACATCTCCCTGGGTTCCGTTAAAATTGGCAAAAATGAAGGGACATTTATACTCATAAAGACTTGTACAGTATCCGCCCACCTGCTTTCTGTCCCTTGAGAGTACATCCATCAGCTCATTGTCCAGCATCATGCTGAAAAATTCCGATGTTTCCGGTGAAAGTTCATCATAAAACTTCCGGGCATGATTCAATATGCCTTCAGCATCGCAGCAGGGCATCGGATTACCTGTCCTGAAACTCAGTGCATTGTCTGCAAATGACATGGGATATTCCTTTCCCAGCCTTTCTGCCTGATCCCTGTAAATCTGCTCAGCCACAGGCACAAGATACTTTACAACTGCTTTTCTGAACACATCAATATCCTGTGCCGTCCAGCAGTTTCGCCCCATTCTGTAATATCCCAGCTCTGTATATCCGTTATAACCCAGTTTTCTGCCTATCCCGTCCCGGGTATGCACAAGTTCATCATACAGCCTGTCAAGTTCGGTCTGATTGTCCTTATACCACTGACCCTCTGCCTTCCATGCCCTCAGCCGAAGGCTGTCATCACTGCATTCCTTCAGGGGAGTAACCGTGGAAATATTATACTTCTTTCCGTCCACATCAAACTCAGCAGATGCAAGCAGCTTCTCGTAAGCCTGAACCAGCTGATTTTCCTTCTGACAATCACCGATTATCTCCGGTGAAAATGTTTTAAGAAATATTTCTGCGTTTATAAATACTATATCTCCGTATTCCTCAGAAAATTCATTTCTGAAGGGACTGTCCAGCATTGCAAGGGTCCAGTTCTGTATGTATTCATTAAATTCCGGCAGAGTGTTCTGCCAGAATGTATCCTCTGCATCGTAAAATTCATCTCCTGTATCTATGCTGTGCCTTATGGATGCAAGAGAAGAAAATGTCATAACGTGGTCTGTAATTTTTTCCTTTTCCAGGAACATTTCTCTGGCTGACTCATAATTGTCTGAATCTGAAAACGCCTGAGTAAGCTCCCTGATTCGCACCATGGCTTTTTTTACATCAGGCCTCTCGTATTTTATTTCAGAAAATTTCATCGCAACATATTCCCTTCATTATTCAGTCAGCTGCAGCCATGACGCAGCTTCAAAGCCGGTATCAAGACTGTTTGGGTCGTGTTCACCGGAATTGAATGACATCGTATATTCATACCCGTTCCTGAACTGCATATAATCTGACCCGTCATCAAATATCATGGTTTCATATGTTCCCTCTTCGCCGAACATATCGTTAACACCATACCATGAAAAACCTGCACCGTCTATTATCCTGTACCTGCCCTCAGGAATATCTGCGGAGGCCGATCCCGTACCTCTTATGATCAGACATGAAACCAGCTCATTTTTGTCATTTATCAGCTTAACACATACAGCTTCCGATTCATTAAGACTGTGGACCGAAGCTGTAAATTTCACTCCTGTACCCGGCACATTTTCATTCCGGTAAATCTGTCCGCTATTCGGCAGATCCTGAGCACATGAAACAGCCCGTTCTGCATAATCGCCGTATCCGCTGTATTCATACATAAGCTTTGCATTATATGCAGAGCCTTCAAGAAATGAAATAGCTGCTTTCATATACATATACTGATTCTCATTATCATCTACTGTATATTCTCCGAACATTTCAAAAGCTGCAGGCTCATTCATCTTCATCAGCAATGCCGGCATAAGAAGCGCATATCCGGCTGAAGTCAGAGTTTTTGTCTGTTCCAGTCCCAGTGAACGTTGTACTGTGTTGAGAGCTTCGAGGGTATTGTTTCCGATACTGCTGTCTGCTTTTATATCCATCCCGAATGCCTGAAGAGTTTTCTGAAGGCCCAGTGCCGCGTCACCTTTTGAGCCATATGCAAGATTTGCTCCGTTTTTTATTGTTTTATATGTCTTACTGTAAGTTTCATCTCCAAGTTCTTCGAAAATTCTGTCCAGCATATCGGATGTAAGCCAGCTGTAGCCCTTCACATCTGCCGCAATAGGTTTATCCTCGTTCTGTTCTGTCTGTCCTGTTGATGTTTCTGTGTTCTGCTGTTCACCGGCTGCTGTTTCAGAAACTGCTGCAGTCGTTGTCTGCTGCGTAGATGTCTCCATTACCTGATCATCTCCGGAAGGCTCCGTCTGTTCAGACGTTGTTTCCTGCGGGTTCTCAGCCGTTGTTTCCTGTACGGTTGTTTCCTGCGGGCTATCAGTCGTTGTTTCCTGTACGGTTGTTTCTTCTGAGGTTTCTTTTTCCTGATATCTGTACCAGGGAATCAGTTCTTCATACTTCTGAACATCATATTGGGCAGTATCAGCATTCTGTGTTATTCCTCCAAGCTTATCTGCTATCTGTTTTATTGCAGCATCAGGTTCATACTCTCCTGTATAACCATCTGTTGAATACTCCCCTGATTCCAATGATATGCTGATAGATTCAGGAGGACTGTTCTTGACTGCAGTATACGGCTCATACATTTTCAGAGAATTAAGATCCACCACGCACACCCTGGTATATGTGCATACAGCAGCTCCCCCATTACCGTAACTCCCCTGATAACTGTATACCGGATAAACAAATACTGCCGTATCGGCATCGTCAACATCCTTTGCAAGAATGCCTTCAGGCAGATCATAGAAGTTCTCTTTGTACGCAACAGCTTCTGATGAGGCAATAGACTGTTCATCCTTTATAAGAAAAATAAGCCTGCCCTGAAACGCCGGATCTCCCTTCGCAGTCTCCAGTTTCCCGCTCAGTGCCAGTTCCAGTATATAATTCAGCCTTGCATTATTTTTAAAAATCTCCAGTAATTCCTGGTTTCCGTAAGAATATGCCAGTTTTGCCATATCGTATGCAGAGTATCCGTTCAGTTCTGCTTCTGGACACAATTCATAAAGACAGACCGCCAGCTGCTTGATCCAGTCCGATTCAACCAGCACTTCCTCTCCTGCACACATGACTGTAACAGAAGCTGTCTGTGCAGGAAACAGAAGATCGCGGTATGGTACAGCTGTTTTCAGACTATGTTCATCTTCATAGTCAATTTCAATATCAAGGGAATTGAAATCAAACATTCTTAATACATTAATACACTCCGGCTCGCTTCCCGATATTTTCAGTGAAACATCCCTTCCGTTGAACAGGCCTGCATATCGTTCGTATATCTGAGCATCGTCTTCCTGATCAGAGACCGAAAATTCCATGGATGTCTGCCCTCCGTAAGCAATCAGCCCATATGCATTAAAGAATGCAGCAATAAGTACTGCTGCCATGATCATCCATAATATTCTGACGAACTGTTTCATTTGTTTTTCCCCGTTACCGTTATTTTCCGAATCAGCGTAATGCCAAGGTCTCCGAAATGCACAGAACCGCATTTCAGCTGACCTTGGCCTGATTCATCATAGTCTGATGCATGTTATCCCTGCAGCATCTGCCCCATCTGTTTTTTTGAAATAATATTTTTAAGATGTGCCTGCCACTTTCCCGAATGGCTTCTTGATACTGCGCAAAGGTTTTTATTTTTCTGAAAAAACAGACTGAGTTCATACCCGTCCGATGTGTTGAGCCTGGGATAGAAATAATCTCTGAAAATCTCCCTGGTACATATGTAGATGGTTCCGTTAGTTTCGCCCAGGAACTCAAGAGCAATATACTGCCCCATATCCAGTACCACTGTATTGCTTTCCGAATATCTGATAACATTATCAAATCGAAATTGCTTCCAGAAGCGGCTTCTCTGATCATTGTCAAAGTATCTGTTGATTTTATGGATATTTATCCAGTTAAGATATTTATCTGTCAGTTCTTTATCTGCGCCTTCAAAGAAAGAAGCGAAGGAAGCCGACCTTTTGTGGCCTATGATACCTCTTGTATATTCGGCCAGTCCCGAATATATCTGCAGTTCCCAAATATCCATCTTATCCAGAAAATTCATCAGGAACTTACTGAACATATAAGGATCATAGTCTCTGACAATATAAAGGATATTATCATCACTGCAATCCAGATAATCTGCTTTTCCGCAGAAAGTCAGCAGTGCCCTCTTGCACTCCATTTCCAGAAGACTGTTCTGAACAACTCCAAACCTTCTTAATCTGTTATCGAAATCCTCACCGCTGGTAAAATGTTTGCCTATCAGTTCTTCATCATAGCTTAACGGAATATTCCGGCTGTTCAGAATTCTGAAGAACACTCTGCTGTCAATGTTATACTCCCCAAGCAGTTCCTTAAAATTACTGTCAGAAACAACAAGTTTCTTGATGAAATAATTGCAGTCAGAATTGTCAAAGGAATCCTGCCAGCTGGCAAACAGATTCTGACAGGCTTTTCTGTCCATTCTGTTTTTAAGAATTTCAAAAACAGGTTTTTCGTCAATTCCGAAATCATTAAAAGGAAGATAGGAAACCAGTGCCTGAACCTCCTTATCTGACAGTGAAACTGCAGCTGCCTTTGCCATATGGCCGGATATACCCGATAGGCGGCGCACCAGTCCCTCAAGTTTGCTGTCTTTCTCTGCCGGATCAGGGTCTTTGCAGATGTCTGTTCTTGTCTGTATTAACTTTTCAGGGACGAATTTTAAATCAAGGCTCATCTGTTTCTGCTTCCCCATTGAGCACACCTATCATCTGCTGAACCATCTCTTCATCATTGAGTCTGAACTTGAATTCAACACGTCTTGAAGCATCCATGTCTACAGTTTTTCCGTCTGCCATATATATAGGATTACTGAAGGATCTTCCGTTTGCCGTAAGTATGGTCTTGAGCTTATTGAGTTCTTCAGGCGTAAGAATATTATTTTCCTCATCCAGACACAATGTTGCAACAGCAAGAGCTCTCTGCTGTGAAAGCTCCAGGTTGTGCATATATGTACCGTCTGTGTCAGTATGACCTTCTATTATTATCTCAGACACATAGTCCTTGAAGTCTCCGTTAAAAAGCACTTTCACATACATGGGCAGGAATTCTCTGAGAAATTCCTCTCCTGACGGTTTTAAAGTATAGTCATCTTTATCAAACAGAATACTTGAATCCATTGTGATAGAGCCTGTAGCCGGATCTACAGCTACCTTCAGGTCAGTATCTTCAAATTCATCCCTGAGGGCTGTAATAATAGCGGTTCTTACACCTATAACCGCATCAAGCTGTTCCTGCTGTGCATCGAGCTGTGCCTGCTGTTCCTGAAGCAGCAGCTCCTTTCCGTCCAGCAGTGCTTTCAGTGTGTCCAGAGCCGATGTATTCGCATCCAGTTCTGCCTGCTGGGATTCCAGTTCCAGGTCCTTGGCATCAATCTCCGCCTGCTGGGATTCCAGTTCTGCTTTCTGGGCTTCCAGCTCAGCGTCCTGCCCTGCCACTTCTGACTGGGCTGACAGAAGTTCCAGTTCTATGGCCGCAAGTTCCTCTGTCTTTTCCTCATACTGAGTCTGGGACTGAAGTATTGTAAAGGAAATGATAAGCACGAACACCAGAAGAAGTCCTGCCATCATATCCGAATAGGATAACCAGTAGGAAGTTTCTTCATCTTCTGATTTTCTTCTGTTTCTGCGTAATTTCACGTTTAATCCTCTTATTTATTCTTTCAGATATTCTTCATTGTACTTATTGTATTCTGAAGTTCTGTCTGCATATCATCAAATGATTTTTTCATGCCGTCATATGCAGCAAGCACTACCTCCGGCACTCTGCCTGTAGCTGCTTCGATTTCGGAAACAGTGGTGCTGAGATGAGATGTTATCTGAGCCATATTGCTGTCGAAAATGCTGAATGTCTCCTTAAGGCTGCTGTTCAACCTGTCTCCGAGATCAGCTGCTGCTCCTGAGAGATTCTTTGCTGCCTCATCCATATCAGTACGGGCATTATTAAGCAGATCTGTAATACCTGACGAAACTGCAAGCAGTTCTGCAGAAAACACCTTTGACATGCCGACAACCTCATCAAGCTGCCCTTTAAGGCTCTCATTTATTTCTCTTTCATTGTCTGCAATGGTAATGACATAACCCTGCATTTTTTCTTCATGGGCTTCAAGTACTTCCATCTGTCTGTAAGTATTAGAATAATTGTCGTTGATAATACTCTGAAGCTTTTCAACCTCGGTGATATACCCCGCCATATTGTTGATGATGCTTACAGACATGGCATTTATATCATTCACATGACCGGCAAGGCTTCCGAGTCTGTCCATGATATTCTGTGCATATACATTATTCTGCCTCTGTATTTCACAGGTTTCATTAATAATGCGGCCAAACTGTCTGTAACTGTCTCCCATTGCAGTATTCATTTTTTCAACAAACTCGTTTACCAGCCCCTTCATGCCTGCAGCCTGATTTTCACTTACAGTTTTGGCAAAATCCATCATGGTTTTGTTCATGTTGTAAACAATTGGAGTTATGCTCTGTCCCAACTGATCGCTTATGGCTGCTCCGAGAGTTTCCGGAAGTGCCTGAACAACTTCTCTCATGCGGCTTTCATTATCATTAACGGAATCCCCGAGAACATAAGTATTGAATGCACTGAGAAATTCGTCCAGATGGGCATATACAGCCTCCATGGTTCCTCTGTATACAAAATTGAATACCAGTGAGAACACCAGACCGTAAACAGAAGTATGGAAGGCAACTTTTATGCCCTGCATGAGGGGTGATATGCTGTCTGTAATCTCTGCTGCAGTACCTGTTTTGAAGAACTGGAGTCCGAAGGAAAGTCCCACAAATGTGCCCAGGATTCCCAGACCGGTCATGGTTCCCGGAATCAGGTTAAGAACATTCCTGTTGATCAGTGCATCGATATATTCTTTATTGATGTAGTCTTCAATATTACATTTGTAATCTGCATTGCTGAACTGCTCGAGTCTGTTCATCTCAGATACAAATTTCTGATATTGTCTTGTCAGGATATTATCCGGAAACAGTCCGCCTTTGCCGTCATTCTTATAGTTTTCCCACAGATACCTGCTGTCATCCTGGGCATCCTCTCTGATCCTTCTCGTTGCTGCCGAAAGAGCCTTCTGAAGTCTCCATGCTCTCCCGAATCTGCCCATGGCGTACGCAAAAATCACTGCAACAATCAGGAACATTGCCACATTAATGATGATACTTGTCATATCCTGCTTAAAAAACAGAATAAGGGCAGCACACACTGCAGCCATGGCAATATATGTAATTACAAGCCAAAAAGAATAATTTTTCTTTCTCATTTGATAATCTCCGTTACCTTTCCCCAGACGTCAATCCCGCTGAGTTTATTCATATTGTTTAATTATGTCACAGTAAATGATATCTTTCAATCAGACTAATATGTTATTTTTGTGAAACAGACGCCTTAATTACGCTTCTTTTCGGTAATCTCCACTGCTCTGTGAATATCCGAACTTATTACAAGTTCTTTCTCCATTTTATATATTGCATAGTCATTTTTAAGAGCCTTTGCCCCCGGATATTTAATGTATTTGAAATAACCGAAGTCTACTGTATATCTGAATTCCTTTTCAAATTCTTTCCATGTGTATGTACTTACACTGGAATAACTTGCCCAGCAGTGATAAACAGTACACCCTTCCTCCGTTTTATCCAGCAGTATCAGGGAATGTCTGTTGGTTTTGAGTTCATCAGGTCCTTCCGGATCCTCCTGGATCCTGATAACTGCTCCGACAGGTGCTTCTGAAATAAACAGTCTGGCATTGGCCGCAGTTACTCTTCTTGCTTCCCCCAGAGGATAATCTCTTAGCATATCATCATCACTTCCGGGATTCTGATAAAAAAATCTCCCCCATATGCTGTAATAAATATGCTGTGCAAACAGCCAGCATTGTCCGGCACCCATATAATCTCCGGGAATGTATCCCTTTTCCTGCAGAGGGAGTTCAGTTCCGTTAATGACGTATTTCTCTGCACTATATACATCAGATACACATGTCATAAGTACTGTGCACAGTATCATTACAGGCAGTATTCGTATCAGACACCGGCTTTTACGTGTAACGGCTTTATTTAGTTTTCTGAAAATACTCCGTTTCATCATATTCCGTATTTAAAGCAGATTTTTTAATGCCTGAAGGTATATTTCGACCTGAAGCTTAAAGTCATTTATATCCATACGTTCATTTGCATCGTGTATGTGATTATCCACACCCAGAAACTGATTGCCGAAAGCGATGATTCCAGGTATGGACTTGGCATACGTGCCTCCGCCTATGACCATCGGCCGGGTCTTTGTGTCCCCTGTTACCTCAACATAAGCATTATACAGGGCAGTAACCAGTTCCGAGTCCACAGGATAGAATAATGATTCACACTGAGAGTTTATTTCGGTATAGCCTTTATCGTCTTCAAGATACGGAAGCACCATCTCTTTAATCTGTTCAGGAGTATATGTTACCGGCACTCTGCTGTCCAGTGTACAGGATATCACGCCGTTTTCTGTCTTTACGATTCCGTTGCTCATGGTAAGCTCGCCGTAGTCATCCTGAATATTAATACCATACCCTGCGCCATTGCACTCTGTTCCTATGTGTGAATTATAATAATCCACAAAATCGTCTTTCATTCCTGCTTCTTTGAGAGCTTTCATAGTGCAGCCTGCCGCATTTATGCCAAGAAGAGGCGTACTTGCATGGGCGGCAACTCCCTCTGCCTCTATTACAAAGGTACCATCTTTATGTGTTATTCCGAATGACTTAAGGTCGGTGTCCTTAAGAGCATCCGTAAGTTTCTCCATTTCCACGGCACTTTCCGGGATAATGGTCCTGCACCGGCTGCAGACCGCATTGCTTACAAAACCTCCGTCCATGGATATAATGCCGGTGTTTTTGCTGTAAGCAGTCATTTTGATCATTCCCTTTTCGCCATGGATACCCGGAAATTCACCGTCAGGAGTAAATCCGATGGTTACGGGTTCCTCCACTTCATTATAATGAGCCATGCACTTTGACCCGGTTTCTTCGTTGCAGCCCATGATGACCCTTACTCTCTTATTGATCGGCATTCCTGACTCCTGCAGGAGTTTCATGGCATAAAGAGCCGCTATAACAGGGCCCTTATCATCTGAAACCCCTCGTCCGTATACCACATCTCCTTCTCTTGTCAGTTCAAAAGGATCTGTATTCCATCCCTCTCCTGCCGG
>JABUTA010000379.1 GCA_021443845.1 Parasporobacterium sp. | reverse complement strand
GCACTGATTATAAAGTAATCAACTTATAAAATTTGAGCTTCTAACTCAATCAAGAATGAGGCTCCTAACCTCTTTCGGCAACCGACCCCGCCTGTCCGTAGGCTTCTCAGGCTTTCGCCCCTGGGTCATATATTTGCATAAGAACGGAATACTCCGTTCGCTTGCGCTAATAAACTAACATATTAAGACTGCCGCGTCAACATAAAATGGCGGCGTCCCACTCTTCCCCGTAATGCGCTCTTTCGCCCCCTATGAGTTTTGGCCGCGAATAAGCGCACACCAAGTGTGCTTCGCCTATTTTATCCATGCTCAGTCTTAAAGGAACTGCTACATCCTTGAGGTGCATTCCAATAAGGGTGTCCCCGATATCCATTCCCCCATCTGCTTTTATATGTTCCACCAGCACCGGGTCCTCAAATCCCTTATATGCCATGGTTGCAAAGGATCCTCCTGCCTTTGGCCAGGGAATAACATTCACTTCTTCATATCCCCTTTCTTCAGCGGTATCTCTTTCAACCACAAGTGCTCTGTTCAGATGCTCACAGCACTGAGCGGCCAGTTCTATGCCATACTCCTGAGCTGCTACACGGATACCTTCAAATATTTCACCGGCGATTTCCGGAACGGAAGATGTTCCTATCCTTTCTCCTGCAGCTTCACTGGTGGAGCATCCTATCACCATCAGTTTCCCGGCCCTGAGTCCTGATTTTTTAATAAATTCACAAGCTGCATCATATGCTTCCTGTCTGATATCCATGTTATGCCTCTTTCATAATATTATCTTAAACACTTTTCAGCCGACTGCCTCTTTAATGCTGCCGGTTCCGGCCGATTGCCTCTTTAATGCTGTCAATTCAAGCCGACTGCCTCTTTAATGCTGTTGTTTTCAGTAGAATACCTCTTTAACCGCTGTCATTTTCAGCAGAATATTTCCTTAATGCTGTCGTAATGAAGAAATTCGCCCCTGGCTGCAATCTCAGCTATCTCCCCTGCTGATGCAAATCTGAATGCATTGGCTTCACTCTTCTGTATGACTACATCATTTTCCGCTACATCCATTTCAAATCTGTAGATATCAACGAAATAGTTATCTCCTTCGTCAGGATTATCCCGTCTGTAGGAGAATACATAGCCCCCTTCTGCGTCCTTTACATCTATGCCGGTTTCTTCAAGGACCTCCCGGCGTACTGCCTCCTCAGATGTCTCTCCGGCCTGGACTCCCCCGCCGGACACTTCCCAGCACCCTGCAGCCCAGGATTTGGTAAGGACTCTCTGGGTTATCAGAAATCTGCCGTCAGGCCTTCTTATTACTCCCAGCACAGTGAGATGATAATCTCCCGGCTGCATATGCCAGTCATTCCGCTGCATGGTCCTGCCGGTAAGCTGCTTATTGACATCATATATATCCCACATTTCCATGTGCTCTTCCTCC
>JABUTA010000378.1 GCA_021443845.1 Parasporobacterium sp. | reverse complement strand
CGGAACCGCTGTTGCCGACATGATCGCAGAGAACGGGCTCGGAACCAGGCTCATCAAGATCGGAGTTCCGGGATACACACATGGTGCGTCAAAAATGTATCTCATGAAGAAATACGGTATAGATGCAATGAGCCTCGTTCATGCAGTTGAAAAGCTTTCAGGAAAAGAGCTAGGAATCACAGAAGATTTCCTCGAAGAAGAGCGTTTTGTTGATTTCCTCGAAGTATAAGAGTAAGGAGATAAATGTTATGAGATTCAAAGGATATGATGACAGTATCCTCTCTGCCCAGTTAAAGGACAGATTCACAGTCACTTATAAAATATCAGCATCCGAATCAGATGCTCTTGCCATGGCTAAGAATCTTACGGTCGAACAGACCGTTGAATTTCCTGCAGCCCACATTGAATGTGATGTTATCCAGTCTGACATTATCGGAAGAATAGAAGAATGCACAGAATGCGAAGGAGGTTACAGATTCCTCATAAGCTATTCAGATCAGATCGGCACTGATGAATTCGCACAGTTCATGAATGTTGTATTCGGCAATTCCAGTCTTCTTCCGGGTATAACAGTAGAGAACATAGCTATTTCAGAAGAACAGGAAGAATATGACAGACTTCATGAACGAATACTCCATGCATACGGTCACGTGCGGAGAGCTCCGCGCATCTGACGACGGGAAAGAGGTCGTGCTCACCGGATGGGCTTGGCACAACCGCGATCACGGCGGGCTTATTTTCATCGACCTGCGCGACCGCACTGGTTACACCCAGATCGTGGTCGATCCCGACTGCGTAACCCCTGAGGATTTCGCCAAGGCCGAGCACGTTGGCCGCGAATACGTGCTGAAGGTTGCAGGCAACAAGCTTTCATCTTCAAACAAGGCTCACATCAAATTCACTGCCAACGATAACATTAAGATGAACAAGGTGTCTGTATTTAACAGAGATATGGACACACCTGATCAGGTGGTAAACAAACTGACATATATGACCGATATAGAGGTTTCAGCCGTTGCCATCTGCCAGGATGGAAAACTCATGACCATCGTCGAGAATAAACAGGCCGCAGATGATGTTATCAAGAGGATAAAAGAATCCTATCAGACCCCTAACGAGGGAATGAAAATTACCAAAACAGATTTCGAGACACCTGTAGACACCAAGGAAGTTCAGGTAATGCTCACCAGTGTGGGCAGCAAGGGAGATGCCCTCCACGATCTGACAGAAGGTGGAACCATCGAGATAAGGCAAATAGTAAATGAAGGTGAAACTGTTAACAGCATAGCTAAGGAATTCAACGTTTCTCCTTCAGACATCAAGGACATGGAAACAGGTGAAACTGTATCCAAGGCAGAATCCGGCAGCAGGGTCAGAATTCAGAAGAAAATAGACCCTCTGAAGGTAATAACAATTGAAAAAGGAACCACAAC
>JABUTA010000377.1 GCA_021443845.1 Parasporobacterium sp. | reverse complement strand
CCGTAAGAACTCAGAGGAGCTGTAAATACGCCGTTTACACCGCTTACAAAGTCGGTATCGACTTCATCTGTATACTTTACAATCAGGGATGCACCGCCGTCTTCCATTCCGTACAGTTCACGATAGGTCAGTCCTTCTGATTTGGCAATCCATGCGCCGCCGTCTACAAAACCGAAACATGTACGGTCAACGGGCTGCTGGTTAAATACTGCGTCAACGCGCTCTTTGTGTGTCATCATAATTATTTTCCTCCCTTGTAAATGAATGTATTAGACTATGTCTACTATATGGAATTGTACAGGTTCGGATGACAGAACTCTATAGCACAATATATAAATAATTGTATAATATTTGTTTGATTTACGATTTTGCAGGTAATTAATCGGATATAACAGACAGCAAAAACAAAAATAATCATAGTTTTTATAAAAATGGGTTCGCAGGCTCGTGGGTCCACAAGAACGTGGTTCGCAGATTCTAGGATACTTTTGTTTTGGCATGCGTCTTGCTTAATATACCGGGTGTGAATTGCTTTTACGAAATAATATCGTTATCTAATCAAAGTTAAGATTAAGGAGGAACCCTCATGAAAGACATTCAGCTTAAGCAGGACGGACGCTACTTCTTCGGATGGGCAGTCGTACTTCTTGGATTCATCCTCATGCTCCTCGCATATGTAGGATGTGTATCACTCACAGGTATTTTCGTAATTCCTGTTACGGAAACATTAGGCATTGACCGTGGCCCGTTCATGATTTACATGACAATCCTGTCACTGGTTTGCGTAGTAGCTTCACCTATTCTCGGTAAGCTGATGAACAAGGGAAGTGTTAAGAAATGGCTGGCAGTAGGATGCGTTTCCGGTACAATCGGATATGTAATCTTCGCATTTTCAACATCACTTACAGGCTTCTATATCGGCGCATTATTCCTTGGAATCTGCTTCGCAGGAACAGCTCCAATGCCTGTATCGATTCTGATCAACAGCTGGTTCGGCGGCAAAATCAAGGGAACTGCAACAGGTATCGCCTTCGTAGGTTCAGGCCTTGGCGGCATGATCCTTTCACCGGTTCTTAATGCAGCAGTTATGTCAGGCGGCTACCAGGCAGGTTACTTCGTACTGGCAGGCGTTTACCTCATCATTCTGCTTCCGCTGTCACTCCTTCTGGCTGTTAAGAGCCCTGAAGACAAGGGATTCAGAAGAATGGGCGAAGTTGAAGAAGAAAAGCTGGCAGACAACGCTTCGGAAAAGCGCGGTCTTACTACAAAACAGGCTATGGCTACACCGGAATTCTGGCTTGCACTCGTATCATGCGTGCTGGTAGTATTCGCATCATCAGCTATCCTCATGAACGATATCGGCTACTATGTAGAATGCGGAATCGACGCAACAAAGGCTGCTTCATATCACGGACTTATGCTTGGCGCACTGCTGATT
>JABUTA010000376.1 GCA_021443845.1 Parasporobacterium sp. | reverse complement strand
CGTTCTTCATAATCCTTGCTGCCAGTGCTTCTGCTTCAGAAATCAGTTCCTCAGAAGCAACAACCTTGTTTACAAGGCCGATTCTCAGGGCTTCGTCAGCCTTGATCATGTCACCTGTCAGAATCATTTCCATTGCCTTTGCCTTGCCAACCTTTCTTGCCAGTCTCTGAGTTCCTGAGAATCCCGGTGTGATTCCGAGACCAACTTCAGGCTGCCCGAACTTAGCCTTTTCGCTGGCTATAATCATATCGCAAGCCATTGCGATTTCACAGCCTCCGCCTAATGCGAAACCATTTACTGCAGCAATTGTAGGCATAGGAAGCATTTCCAATCTTCTGAAGATAGATGAACCGTTTCTTCCCCAGTTTCTTCCGCCTTCCAAATCCAGAACGCTCTGTGCAACGATATCGGCTCCGGCAACGAACGATCTGCCTTCGCCTGTAAGAATCAGTGCTCTTACATCATCTGCTTTTTCAAGAATAGAAACTACCTGTTCAATCTCAGCAAGTACTTCACCATCAAGTGCATTCAGTACTTCCGGTTTGTTTACAGTCAAATATGCTACTCCCTCTTTTACTTCATACTTTATAGTCTTGAACATAGATTACCTCCTTGTTCATACTTCAGTTTACAGTTTACAGTTAACCGCTGACTATTCCTCAATAATCCATGCATCCATGATTTCCGGAATAACCTTCTTCAGATCTCCGCAGATTGCATAATCTGCCAGCTGCATCATAGGGCAGTCAGGATCCTTGTTGATTGCAACAATAATGTCTGATGTCTGCATTCCGGCCAGGTGCTGAATAGCTCCTGAAATACCGCATGCAAAGTAAATCTTAGGCTTTACTGTTGTACCTGTCTGACCAACCTGATGGCTCTGCTCAATCCAGCCTGAATCTACAGCAGCACGGGAAGCACCAACTACTCCGCCAACCTTATCAGCAAACTTTCTGATAAGTTCGAATCCTGAAGCATCTCCAAGGCCTCTTCCGCCTGAGCAGATAATCTGCGCGTCAGTCAGTGAAACCAGTTCCTTGGCAGCCTTAACAACGTTCAGAACTTCAATATGGATATCTTCGTCTGACAGCTTTGCATCAACCTTAATCAGTTCGCCCTTCTTTGATGAATCAGCCTCCAGCTTTTCCATAACGCCAGGTCTTACTGTTGCCATCTGAGGTCTTGTGTTTCTTGTAACGATTGTAGCCATCAGGTTTCCACCGAATGCAGGTCTTGTCTGCTTCAGTCCCTTGTCTCCATCGTTAGGATCCAGTCCTTCAGTATCGCATGTTGTGTATGTTTCCAGATATTCGATGTACTTTCCAGTGTCAATGTCCAGTCTTGTACAGTCAGCTGTAAGTCCTGTGTTCAGTCTGGCAGCTACTCTTGGTGCCAGATCTCTTCCGATGTGTGTTGCACCGAACAGAACGATTTCAGGCTTATA
>JABUTA010000375.1 GCA_021443845.1 Parasporobacterium sp. | reverse complement strand
AGAAGAGGTTTTTGTAAAAAGTTTTGAGGTACCGGAAGGTGTAACTTTAACTGTAAAAGGCAAATTCACTACTGAAAGCACTTTTGAAAACGGCTTTGTAATAGCACAGCTTTTCATCAATGGGGGAAAGGTTGATTTCGCTGAAGGTACTCCGGATGAATTCTGCAATATCTGCTTTAATTCAGGTGAACTTATCGCTCCGAAGGACGGCTTCGCTGATACCGTTTCAATCAGCCGTTATATTTATGAAAATGTGACAATTGATTCAGTCAAAGAAGCTTTTGAAACCGAGAATCTGCGTACTGTTGTTGTTCAGGAAGGACTCGAAATCGCAGAACCATTCACAGTACCGGAAGGAAAAACATTAAGCATAAGCTCCACAGGGGAACCGACCTTTATCACAGTCAAGAACGGAGCCGGTATCGACGGAAATGTTTCTGCTGACCCGGGCTGCGGTGTTATTCTGTTGGGTGATGCTCATCTGAATGATATCACCGTGACAGCCGGTGCCGAAGGCAGTGTTATTACCTGGCAGGAAGACGGAAGCTTTACTGTTGAAGCATGCGATGCTGAGGGAAATGTCAGATAAATCCATAGATGTGAATCCCATCATCCCGATAGTATATTTAAAGCCCTGCAGATTTCTCTTCTGCAGGGCTTTTGCTGTTAAACAGAATACTTTCTCGTATATTCGCGGAACATTTCTTCATACTTTGCATTTACACGCCGGACTTCACGGAGAGATTCATGAACATTCAGGTTATGTTCTGCCGTATCGATCACACACCCGGCAATATTGGAACAGTGGTCACTGACACGCTCAAGATCTGTTAAAAGGTCTGACCATACAAAACCGACCTGAGCCGTACATTTTCCCTCCTGCATACGGATTATATGGTTGGTTCTGAGCTTCTCTTTCAGATCGTCAATAACCTGTTCAAGCGGTTCGACTGTTAATGCAACGGAAAGATCTTCATCCCGAAATGCCTTAACTGTGGTATCAGCCACTTCTTTTACCGCCTCTGATATTACCTCATATTCTTTGATGGCATCCTCTGTTAAAGTCAGTTTCTTATCACGCATTTCCTCCGCTGACTCTAAGATGTTAACGGCATGGTCGGAAATGCGCTCAAAATCCCCGATTATTTTTAACAGGGCTGTCGCTTTTTCGCTTTCCTTCTGGCCCAGCTGCTCAGCACTAAGCTTTATCAGATATGTACCAAGTGCATCCTCAAGCTCATCGCAGTCATTTTCATCTTTTCTGACTCGTTTTGCTTTTTCTTCTGTATACTCTGAAAATGCTGCCACTGCCGTGGTTATTGCCCGAAGGGCTTTCTCCGCCATTTCTACAGTAACTGTACGGGCCTGCCCCAGTGCAAGGGGCGGGGTTGCAAGAAGACGGGGATCCAGCTTTACAGTCTTTTCCGGTTTTGCTGAATCCGGCAC
>JABUTA010000374.1 GCA_021443845.1 Parasporobacterium sp. | reverse complement strand
TCCTTAACTGCTCTTTCAATATCATCATCAGACATTGATGTGCCTGAAGTAATTGTAATATGCTGTTCCTTACCTGTTCCAAGATCCTTAGCAGATACATTTACGATACCATTTGCATCGATGTCAAATGTAACTTCAATCTGAGGAATTCCTCTTGGAGCCGGTGCAATTCCGTCAAGTCTGAACTGACCGAGAGTCTTGTTGTCACGGGCAAACTGTCTTTCACCCTGTACAACATGGATGTCTACTGCGCTCTGATTATCAGCTGCTGTAGAGAATACCTGGCTCTTCTTAGTAGGAATTGTTGTATTTCTGTCGATGAGCTTAGTAGCTACGCCGCCGAGAGTTTCAATTGAAAGTGAAAGCGGAGTTACATCAAGTAAGAGAACGTCGCCTGCACCTGCATCGCCTGCTAATTTACCGCCCTGGATTGAAGCACCGATTGCTACGCACTCATCAGGGTTAAGTGATTTAGCAGGTTCCTTGCCTGTAAGGATTCTAACCTTTTCCTGAACTGCAGGAATTCTTGTTGAACCGCCAACTAAGAGAACCTGTCCAAGTTCTGAAGCTGTAATACCTGCATCTCTGAGTGCATTAGTTACAGGTGTTGCTGTCATTTCTACAAGGTCGTGTGTAAGTTCATCGAACTTAGCTCTTGTAAGATCCATATCAAGGTGTTTAGGACCTTCAGCAGTTGCTGTAATGAACGGAAGGTTAATATTGGTTGTTGTTGAGCTTGAAAGTTCTTTCTTAGCCTTCTCTGCTGCTTCTTTAATTCTCTGAAGAGCCATCTTATCTGCGCTGAGGTCAATGCCTTCCTGGCTCTTGAACTGTGCGATAAGATAGTCGCATACTCTCTGGTCGAAGTCGTCACCGCCGAGTCTGTTATTTCCTGCTGTTGCAAGAACTTCGATAACACCGTCGCCGATTTCAATTACTGATACGTCAAATGTACCGCCGCCTAAGTCATATACCATGATCTTCTGCTCTTTTTCATTATCAAGTCCGTATGCAAGAGCTGCTGCTGTCGGCTCATTGATAATTCTGTCGACTGTAAGACCTGCAATCTTGCCGGCATCCTTAGTTGCCTGTCTCTGAGCATCATTGAAGTATGCAGGTACCGTGATAACTGCCTGAGATACCGACTCACCAAGGTAGCTCTCTGCATCAGCTTTTAATTTCTGAAGAATCATAGCTGAGATTTCCTGTGGTGAATAACTCTTATCATCAATAGTTACTCTGTAACTTGAGCCCATCTCTCTTTTAATAGATGAGATTGTCTTGTCTGCATTGGTTACTGCCTGACGTTTAGCCGGCTCGCCTACTAATCTTTCACCTGTTTTGGTAAATGCAACAACTGATGGAGTTGTTCTAACGCCTTCTGCGTTAGCGATAACTACAGGCTTTCCGCCTTCCATAACTGCTACACATGAGTTTGTTGTTCCTAAGT
>JABUTA010000373.1 GCA_021443845.1 Parasporobacterium sp. | reverse complement strand
AAGAATCCCGGGGACGAAAAAGACTCCGGGAACGAACCGGATAAGCAGGATCTGAGCGGGATCGCTGTTGATGAGACAAATTTCCCGGATGCCAGTTTTCTTAATTATATCAGCAGCAACTGCGATACAGACGGGGATGGTTTTCTGAGTGACGGGGAAATACGTGCAGTGACCCGTATAGATGTCTCCCAGAGCTTTGTAAAAACCCTTAAAGGTATTGAGTATTTTACGTCATTAACGGAACTGTACTGCGGAGATACTGACCTGACGGAGCTGGACCTGCGTGCCTGTACAAAACTGACACATCTGGATTGTTATTATAGTTTGATGACCAGTTTAGATGTAAGTACATGTACGGAACTGACATATCTGGACTTCGGAGCAAACAGACTGACGGAGCTGAACCTGAGTGCCTGCACGAAATTAGAATGGCTGAATTTGTATAGGAATCAGCTGAAAAAACTGGACGTGAGCAGGTGTCCGAAATTAACCTATCTGAATTGTTCAAACAATGAGCTGAGTGAGCTGAATATAAACGGCTGCATGGGGCTGAAAACATTATTCTGTCAAAACAACGATCTGAGCACGCTGGACGTGAGCGGCCGTACGGAATTGACCCTCCTGGACTGCAGTGAAAACAATTTGTCGGAACTGAATATAAACGGCTGCATGAAATTGACGGAGGTGGATTGTTACGAAAATCAGCTGACCGGACTGGACGTGAGCGGCCGGGCGGGGCTGACGGACCTTAATTGCAAGGATAATAAGCTTGTCAGATTGAATGTTGACGGCTGTCCTGAGCTGGTGTATTTACACTGTCCCCAAAATCAGCTGGCGAAGCTGGATGTGGGCAGCTGTAAGAAGTTAGAGGTGCTGAGCTGCTGTGAAAATCAGTTTACGGAACTGGATGCAAGCGGCTGTGCGGCACTAAATTGTCTTGACTGTGATGATAATAATCTGGCTGTGCTGCATTTAAACGGCTGCACGGGACTGACATGGCTGTACTGCAGGAGAAACAAACTGCGAGAACTGGATATCACTGATTGTCCGAACCTGCTCGATGCTGTGATTAAGGGAGAGAGCTGCGGAAAAGAAGACGGGACAGCACAGTTTCTTCTTGGTGACAGCAGTGGGTTGTTCATCGATCAGGAGACAGATCTGATTCTTTTTAAAGAGAATATCACAGATCTTTTATTGTCCAAAAATACATTCACCTACACCGGAGCGGCAATCCGACCCGCAGTCACCGTGAAAGCCGATGATGTGATTCTGAAAGCAGGTACGGATTATACAGTCTCATACAGCAGGAATACCAATGCCGGGACAGCGACAGTCACGGTTACGGGGAAGGGAAAATACACCGGAACGCTGAGAAAGACCTTCACGATCAAAAAAGCGAATAATGCCGTCACGGCAAAGGACATTACCAAAACCACAGCCGGAACGGCCCAGAA
>JABUTA010000372.1 GCA_021443845.1 Parasporobacterium sp. | reverse complement strand
CTGTTGTGGAAGCAAAGCCTGCGGTAAGGTTAAATATAAGATGACTAAGACCTTCAGCGATATTATCGGAAATGAAGATATAATAAGGCAGCTGCGGAAATCGGCATATGAGAAGAGACTCAATCATGCCTATATATTTTCGGGAGCGGTAGGAATGGGCAAAAGAACACTTGCAGAGGCTCTTTTGCTCCATTTGTATTGTCATGAGCACGACGAGGCAGGAGATGCCTGTCTGAAATGTCCGGAATGCAAAAAGCTCATGTCAGGCAATCATCCGGATGTCATTTATGTAACGCATGAAAAACCGGGCAGCATCAGCGTGGATGATATAAGGCAGCAGCTGTCAGACACCGTACAGATCAGGCCGTACAGCTCTCACTATAAGGTATATGTGATAAATGAAGCGGAAAAGCTCACGGTGCAGGCTCAGAATGCTCTGCTGAAGGTACTTGAGGAACCTCCTGAATATGCAGTGATCATCCTGCTTGCTTCAGACCATAAGGTATTTCTTGAGACCATCAGGTCCAGAAGCATTGTCATACAGATGAGACCTGTGGACGATGACATTGTCAGAAGCTGCCTCCTGAATGAAGGCGTGGATAAGGAAAAGGCCGATATCTGCACAGCTTTTGCACAGGGCAACCTGGGCAGGGGGCTTCACCTGGGCACCGGCGAAAGCTTTTCCGTGCTCTACCGCAGCCTCATGAAGCTGCTGCGCGATATCAGAGACATGGACAGCACTGATTTCAGGAATGAATATAAGCTCTGGAGGTCCGAAAATACAGATCTCAATGAGGTTCTGGACTTCCTCAGGCTGTGGTTCAGGGATATACTGGTCCTCAGCTGTACCGGCAGGACAGACGGGCTGGTATTTGCCGGAGAAAAGAGGTCACTGGCCTCCATGGCCTCCCTGACCGATGCGGACAGGGTATACAGAATACTTGATTATATTGAAAAGAGCTCCGAAAGACTGGGTGCAAATGTCAACCCCGAGCTGTGCATGGAGCTGCTGTTTATTACCATAAAGGAGAACATTGAATGATAGTTGTTGGAATTCGCTTTAAGCGTGCCGGTAAGATATACCACTTCTCCCCGGGAGGCCTGGAGCTTAAAACATGAGATAAGGTTATTGTTGAGACTACGAGAGGCGTGGAATTCTGAGAGGTAGTCCTCCCTCCCAAAAATGTCGTGGACGATAAGATAGTTCAGCCTCTCAAGGAGATCATCAGGCTTGCGACTCCGGAGGATATGGAGAAGAACAATGCCAACAGGACCAGGGAAAAGGAGGCTATGAGGATCTGCAAGGAGAAGATCCTGAAGCATGAGCTTCAGATGAAGCTGATCGACTGCGAATATACCTTTGATAACTCCAAGATCCTTTTTTATTTCACTGCAGACGACAGAATAGATTTCAGGGAACTGGTCAAGGATCTCGCTGCTGTATTCCACACACGTATTGAGCTCAGACA
>JABUTA010000371.1 GCA_021443845.1 Parasporobacterium sp. | reverse complement strand
CCTTCCCAGTCCATGGAATCTTCTATATCTCCCACGAACTGAACCAGAATACCCTTAGAATACTTTTTCATCTTATCTGAGCACTCGTCTATGCTTCCGCATCCCGGAGGACATGCCCAGTTTACGCCGTATTTGCCGCAGGTATTAACTTCACACATATCCCTTACTTCCGGAAGGGACTTAAGGGTCGCAGTATCTATATCAGCCACAGTGGTGAATCCGCATTCCGATGCAATTCTTTTTAATTCTTCCGTTTTCATAAATATTCCTTATCAGTCAAACATAAGATGGTCTACAAATGTATCCTGAAAATCAGGAGAAGTAGCAAGTTCAAGGAATGATACTCTTTCAGTAATGTCCTGTACTCTTCTGTACTCATCATAATTCAAAGTTGCTATCTTAGAGCCTTCACCTGCCGCATTTCCTATCATGGTAATCCTGCTTTCAAGTTCCATCGGAATCATTCCGATAACGCAGGCACTGTGAGGATCCATGTAGTTGCCGAATGCACCTGCAATCATAACTTCCTCAATGTCACTAATAGATATGCCAAGCTTATCTGCCATAAGTTCGATGCCTGCAGCGATGGCTCCCTTAGCAAGCTGAACCTCTCTGATATCCTTCTGGGACAGATATACATCACCTTTAAGCATATATACCTTGGTTCCTTCGGCATTTACGGTAAGTCTGTGGGCATTCTTCTTTCCAACTTCAGTCTCAAGTTTCTCAGGTGCGACAAACTTTCCGGTTTCATCTATGATTCCATTCTCAAGAAGAACTGAAATTGCGTCCATAAGACCTGATCCACAGATTCCTTCGGCTTCAGCATCTTCGATAACAGAACATTCAATCATTCCGTCTGCGCCAACCTTAACATGGTCGATGGCACCTGCGCGGCCTCTCATGCCCATTTCTATTTTCGCACCTTCAAATGCTGGTCCGGCGGCCGTTGAACATGTAACCATACTGTCTTTATTACCAAGAACCATCTCACCGTTTGTCCCTATATCAATGGCAAGAGTTATTTTTTCAATTTCGTCAAATGCTGTTGCAAGCAGAACTCCCGCTGTATCGGCTCCTACAAAGCCTGCAATATTAGGAAGCATCTGAAGTTTGGCATTAGGATTAACCCTAATGTCAACATCTGACGCATTGACAACGATTTCTTCATTAACAGAAGTATTATAAGGCGCCTTTACAAGAGGTTTCGGCGGAATGCCCATAAATAAGTGATGCATACAGGTATTTCCGACTATTGTTACAAGATATATCTGTTCTCTTGAAATCTTCGCCTTCTTGCAGCACTCGCCGATAAGCTCGTTAAGCGCTGTTCTGATAACTTTGGAAAGTTCGTCTACACCGTTGGCAATGGCATATTCAGCCCTTGCAATTACATCGGCTCCGAACTGAGACTGAGGGTTAAGGCAGCTTGCATGAGCAAGCTCCGTTCCTTTACCAAAATCAAGAAGAT
>JABUTA010000370.1 GCA_021443845.1 Parasporobacterium sp. | reverse complement strand
TATACATTATCAGCTCAGACAACAGTATCCTGGATGGATGTACATCTTCAAGACCTGTTGAACGTCTGGATATTCTGCCTCTGGGTTTTTCAGAATACTGTGAAGCATGCGGGGATGATACAGATACAGGATCACTTTTCGAATCGTATATTGAAACCGGCGGGATTCCAGGATTTATGTGCATGGAAGATTTTTATCCTGAAGAGGATCAGAAAACTCTGTATTCCGAAATCAAAAAGAACCTTATCTTCAATTATAAGATACAGGATCAGAGGCTGTTCAGTACGCTTCTGTCTTATCTTATGGACAATATCGGCGCTGTCAGGTCTCCCAATAAGATAAGCTCTGAGATAAAAGAATCCGGCCTGTCTGCCAACCACGTTACCATAGGTAAATATATAAGATATATTCTGAGCTCCAATTTTTTCAGAGTTACGAAGAGATATGACCTGAAGACAGATAAAATACTTGAGACAGCAGACAGATATTATATCCTCGATACAGGGCTTCTTAAAAACAGAAAGCATATATATGAGAATCTTGTTTACTTTGAACTGATCAGAAGGGGGTATACGGTTTATTCAGGAAAACTTTATCAGAAGGAAATAGATTTTGTCGCAAAAAAAGACGGAAATGTACTTTATATTCAGTGCTGTGAATGTGATGGCGATAACCTGATTGATGAGATCGCCAGAACACTTTTGTCTGTAAAGGATGCTTATCCCAAGATGATAATAGCTGCTACCGGCAAAGAGGATTACATGTATAAGGGCATAAGAATAATCGATATTGCAGGCTGGCTTAAGGCAGCAGAATATTAATATATACAATACGTAATAAAAGCCGTATATCCGGGAAGTACAGGATATACGGCTTTTCATGTGTTGCTGTTATTTTCCGAGGCTGCAGTTTTTTTCTGTTGATTTTATAATGGACTGGGCAGCGGCGTATCTGAATCCGTTTTTCTCAAGTGCTTCCACGCCTGCTATGGTAGAACCACCAGGGGAACATACCTCATCTTTAAGCTGTTCCGGATGCTTTCCGGTTTTCAATATCATTTCACAGGCCCCGGCAACAGCTCCTGCTGCAAGCCTGATTGCTTTGTCCCTTGGTACTCCCACGCTTACAGCCCCGTCTGCCATTGCCTCTATGAACATGTATGCATATGCCGGACTGCATCCGCTGATGCTTGATGTAATGTCAAAATCGCTTTCCTTAACATACTCGAAGGTTCCGGATTCCTTCAATATTGAAAGAAACTCCTCAGCATCTTCAGGGCATATGTCATCGCCATATGTGATCAGGGCTGTACCTTTGCCTACGGCTGCAGGGGTATTAGGCATGAGCCTGATTACAGGAGCGGCATTGTCAATAAATTTTCTGACAGTCTCTGAAGGAACACCGGCGGCAATAGTAACGATTATATGACGGATATTTGTGTGGTTGTTGAATCTGTGCAGTTTAAGAGTGGATCTGACAG
>JABUTA010000036.1 GCA_021443845.1 Parasporobacterium sp. | reverse complement strand
GGCGGTCTTGAAAACCGTTTGTCCGCAAGGGCGCGTGGGTTCGAATCCCACCCTCTCCGCTTACGAAACCGGGAAACGTGGTCAGTGCGTTTCCCGGTTGTTTTTTTGACGGAAAAGGTTTCCGGATCGTGGATGAAATACCGGAAATATGCACAAGCTTTATATTTTGTATATGACAGAATCATCGATAAGTGATATTATACTGAAAGCAGTTTTAAGCAAGTTGAAACGATGAGGTAAATACATGAAAGTCATTACTATTACAAGACAATATGGTGCAGGCGGGCACACTATCGGCAGGGCAGTTGCAAAGGAACTGGGAATTGAGTTCTATGATAAGGACATCATCAGAAAGACTGCTGTCGAAATGGGACTTGATATTGAAGAAATAAAAAAGGCAGAGGAAAAGCTGTCAAAGAGAGATTCCTTTGTAAGGGCAATCACGCCGGTAAGTTATGACTACAGAGAAACTCTGTTCGAAATTGAAAGCAAGGTTATTCTTGAACTGGCAGGAAAAGGTCCATGTGTTATTCTCGGAAGATGTGCAGGCGAAGTTCTGAGACATGAAGACATTGATTATCTTAATGTGTACCTTTATGCAGATGCGACCTACAGAGCACAGAGAGCAGGAGAGATTCTCAACAGTCGGGATATTAACGTGGTTACAAAGACAATGAAAAAAGAGGATGCTGCCAGAAGAGCACATTTCCACTATTTCACAGGACAGAATATTAATGAATGTGAACACTGGCATATGATGCTTGATACAGGCGCACTCGGGTTTGAAACCTGCACCAGGCTGATATGCGAGGCAGCTAAGAATTAAAAACATCCCCGGAGGAGAGAGAAATCTCTCCTCTTTTATTTAATGGTTTTGTTGGAAAAATAATAAGGCTGTGATAAACTAATCTGATAACTGCTGACTCAGGGAAAAGGTGCACCGGAGATTATGATCAGAATAAAAAACGATAATTCTGTAAAAAATATCAACAGAGTTTTTGAAGTAATATATCTTGTCTATATGTGCATCGTTGTGCTTATTGCGTATAAGGACACTACCATGTGGACATACCGGCTGGTCACAGATCAGTTTTTTACTGTTCTCAGATATTTCGGAATTGCCCTGGTACTGTTCAAGATCATCCTGTCAGATAAAGGCTGGAATGTTAAGAAAGCAGCAGCAGCATTGATAGTATTTGCCGTCTTTATCATTTCCTGGAAATATGTCGGGCGTTATTATGTAGTGGAACTGGCGATTCTGATAATCGGTGCCCACGGAATAGATTTCCGTAAGATAGTAAAGGTTTTCTTTGCCGTCTCTGCTGCAGCAACAGCAGTTACTATTATACTGGCAGCGTCAGGAGTGATTGAGAATCTCATATATACCAGAGGAAGCCATATAAGGATATCCTTCGGAAGTGTTTATCCTACGGACTTTACAGCCCATCTGTTTTTCCTTACAGCCTGCTATTTATGGCTGAGGGAACTCAGGATAACATACATTGAAATAATCATTATTGCTGCAGAGGCGGTATTCTGCCAGGTATTCTGCCAGGCAAGAAATAACGCGGTATGTATAGGGATACTGGCAATCTGTGTTCTTATATTTAAGCTGGTGGATCGGAAGAAGAAAGATTTCAGTCTGCCTGGGCCTGTGCAGTACGGGCTGGTGGGAAGTATGCCGTTCCTGGCTGTGCTCATAACAATGATGTCATATCTGTATGATCCGGGACAGAAGCTTATGCTTATGATCGATAATGTTCTGAGCGGGCGCATTTCTCTGGGAAAGACTGCTTTCGATATATATAATGTCACCCCATTCGGACAGTATATATATATGAGGGGCTGGGGAGGTTCCACGGACATAAGTGATGAATTATCATACTTTTATCTGGATTCATCTTATATCAATATTCTGTTCAGATTTGGTGCACTGGTGTTCTTTGTGGTCATAGGTATTTTTGTATTGGGGAGCATAAGGGAAAAGAAAAACAGGAACTGGATCCATATGATCATTCTGGGAGTCATTGCTCTGGAATGTTTTACGGAACATCATCTGATAGAAATAGCATATCATCCTTTCCTTCTGATGCTTTTTGCATTATGTGAAGGAACAGGCAATATAAAAGGAAAAAGGGAGAACCATAATGTACAATAATAAAGAAAACATCAATATCGCCATTCTGGGCGCCGGTACAGTGGGCGGAGGGGTGTATAAGCTTATCGAAAGAATGCAGCCTGAAATGCCGGATAAGATCGGTGCATCACTTACCGTAAAAAAGGTACTGGTAAGAAGCCTTGCAAAGGAAAGACCGGGATTTGACAGAAATGTACTTACAGATAACTGGCAGGAAATATTAAACGATCCGGATATCGATATAGTTGTTGAGCTTATGGGAGGCATAGAGCCTGCCGGCACCTATATTGTTGAGGCCCTTAAGGCAGGCAAGCAGGTGGTTACGGCCAATAAAGACCTTCTGGCAGAATGTGACGCTCTGGTGCTGGGAACAGCTGAAGAATACGGAAGGGACCTTATCTTTGAGGCAGCTGTGGCCGGTGCCATACCTATCATACGCCCCCTGAGACAGAGTATGGCAGGTAATAACATTACAGAAATCATGGGTATAGTTAATGGCACCACCAACTACATCCTCAGCAAAATGTCTGAGACCGGTATGGGTTATGAGGAGGCTCTGGCACAGGCAACGGAACTGGGATATGCAGAGGCTGACCCTACGGCAGATGTGGAAGGATATGATGCGGGCCGTAAAGTTGCCATCATGTCATCTATTGCATTCCATTCCAGAGTGACATTTCCTCAGGTATACACAGAGGGCATAACAAAAATTACTGCAGAAGACATCCGCTATGCAAAGGAGTTCGGATATGTTATCAAGCTTCTGGGAGTAGCAAGACTTACAGATACAGGCATAGAAGTTAAGGTACATCCTATGCTTATACCAAAGAATCACTCCCTGGCAGCTGTATCAGATGCATTCAACGCAGTATTCCTCCATGGTGATGCTATGGATGATATTACCCTGATGGGCAGAGGCGCGGGAGAGTTCCCCACAGCCAGTGCTGTCATGGGTGATATAATAGACGTGTGCAGAAATATTCAGTGGGGCTGCTGCGGCAGGTTAAGCCATGAATGTTATAAAGATATATCTGTAAAGAGCATAGGAGAATGCAGCAGCAAGTTTTTCCTGAGGCTCATTGTAGAAGACAGACCCGGTGTTCTTGCCAACATAGCCGCAGTTCTGGGCAACAATGGCGTCAGCATCAAGAAGGTTGTTCAGAATCCAAAGGACGATACATCTGCAGAGCTTGTGGTGATCACTGATCCTGTATGTGAAAAGAATTTCAGTGATGCCCTGTCAGTATTTAATGGCATGTCTGTGGTGAAGAAGATTGCCGGAGTTATCAGAGTATACTGATCGCAGAGGAATGGTTTGATAATGGGAAGACGTTCGGTAAAAGAAGACAAATCCATATATATGCAGGCCAGGGAAGCCTGTGGTATGACCAGAGAAGAGGCCAGTGAGGCAATTGACTGCATCACACCTTCCAGACTGGAAAAACTGGAAAACGGAAGGACTACGATGCAGCCTGAGGATGTTATGCTCATGGCAAAGGCATACAGGGAACCGTATCTGTGCAACTATTACTGTACACATGAGTGTGCCATCGGAAAAAATACCGTCCATGAGATAGAGGCGAAGGAACTTCCCCAGATCGCGATCGAAATGGTTAATGGGATTTCCAGGCTGGATGACCGTAAGGAAATGATCCTGGCCATTGCTGAAGACGGAAAGCTCAGCGAAGATGAGTACAAAGTATTCAATGAATTCAGAAAACAGCTGAACAGGCTGGTGGAATCTGCAGAAACCCTGGATCTGTGGGTTCGGAAAGCAGCGGCAGAGGGTAAGGTAAATTCGGAAGATATAAAATAAAAAAGCCCCGCGGATCAATTCCGCGGGGTTAATTATTATCTTCTGCAGGCTTTACATTCCGGCACGTTTGTCCTGTATCTCCTTGAGGGTCTTTTCACGTCTCTTCAGGACTTCTTCACTCTTAGGCGTAATGTCTCCGGATCTTGTAAGTGCCCATTTTGTGATAGAAGGGCCTAACAGCTCATAGATGAAGACTGCAAACAGGGTCAGAGACCTTACGAGGGCTCCGGTTTCTCCCAGAATCTGGGACGCTGTAAGGGACATTCCCAGAGCGACTCCTGCCTGTGGAAACAATGCAAAGCCCAGATATTTCTGAACCTGGGGTGCACACTGGGTTCCCCTGGCAGCAAGTCCCGCACCGGTGTATTTGCCCAGAGCACGGAATACTATGTAAACAATTCCTATGATGATAACAAATATATCGGAGAATATATCAAATCTCAGGGATGCGCCGCTCAGCACAAAGAACAGGCAGAACAGAGGCGATGTCCATTTGTCCGCCCGGTCCATCATTTCTTCGGCTACGGGGCATGCGTTGCAGAAAACCGTTCCCAGCATCATGCATACCAGAAGAGATGAGAAGCTGATGGTCACAGGACCGATACGGATCTCCAGCATAGCCAGAGCAACCGTAAGCATTACGCCGCTGACTATGAAGATCATCCTGTTTTTATTGGAGTTGAAGGATCTTTCCAGGACTGCAAGAATGAATCCCAGCACAGCTCCCAGAATGAGGGACATGATTATGGCGATGAGAGGGTTGATGACGATGGAGAATATGTCTATTTCTCCCCCTAACATACCTTTTGCGATGCCGCTGGCTATGGCAAAGCAGATAAGTGCTATGGCATCGTCAAGGGCTACAACCGGCAGCAGGACCTCTGTAACGGCACCTTTGGCCTTGTACTGGCGTACAACCAGCAGAGTTGCCGCAGGGGCAGTTGCGGAAGCTATGGCTCCCAGGAGGATAGCCAGAGGAAGGGATACCTTATCAGGCATAATAAAATGAAGGATGATAAGGATTCCTGTAACAAAGACTACTGCAGAAAGAGCCTCTGCAAGACCTATTATGACAGCCTGTCTGCCCACCTTCTTAAGCTTGGGTATCATGAATTCCGTTCCTATGGCAAAGGCTATAAAGCCCAGGGCCAGATTGGACAGAAGATCCAGATTGCTGATGGCTTCGTAACTTTCAAAACCCAGTCCGGGAATTCCCAGCCGACCCAGTACACATGGGCCTACAATGATACCTGCAAGGAGGTATGCGGTTACATCAGGCAGATTGATTATCTTTGTTGCACGGGTCATCAGTACCCCGGCAAACATCGCAACTGCCAATGAAATAAAAAGTGTCATGGTGAAAAGCCTTCTTTTTAATTATCTTCTTGCTCTCTGAGCGATAAGGTCTATCATTTCTCCGACGTTTTTCATGGTAGAAACTTCGTTCATTTTGAATTTCATACGGAATTCACTTTCTACGGCACCGATGAGAGTGATGTGCTCAAGGCTGTCCCAGTCTTCGATATCATCTGCTGTAGTTTCTCTGGTGATGACGATTCTGTCATCATCAAATACATCCTGGAATATGTAGGTTAATCTCTGTAAAATCTGTCTTTCGTTCATTTTATTTACTCCTGTTTTATTATTTTACTGTAATATATTTATTCTGATCTGTGTATCCCTCAACAGGCATTTCCCAGACGGTACTGCCGTCGTCGCTTTGGGATACAAGTGTGAAACCGAAGGTTTTGTATAACTCTTTTACCATACCGTTTTTCTTTGTAGGGTAGTAGTATCCGCGTATGGTGCTGATACCCTCTGCACGGCATTTTTCAACCAGTCTGTCCAGCATGGCCTGTTCCATGTCACGCTTAAGGACACGGCAGCTCATGAGCCACAATTCAACATGAAGAACCCCGGCATCCTTTCTGCCGATGACCACGGATACTACACCGTTATCACCGAATTTATCGATAAGTTTGCCGTAAAGCCTGATGTGTTCGGTGCTGTTGTAAACTGCCTCCATTTCATCAGGTGTATAACGTCGGGTGGTGAGATTGAACTGGTTGCTCTTATTGGTAAGCTGGGTAATTCGCTGGATATACAGAGGAGTGAAATCCTCAATCTCAGCTTCCATATTAAGGCTGGTAAGATATTCGCCGTAATCGCTGAATGCAGCCTGTGCAGCGGCTCTCATGGCATTTTCACGGTACATCTCATTGCGGTTCATATCATCTGCATTGAGGGATACTGTTTCGAAGAAGCCGTTCCTGTCAATATTGGCTATATAATTCTCCACGCTGTCCATCACAGGGGCGATAACTCCCGGAAGCTGGGCTTCCACGATGCCTCTTTCGGCAGGATTGTCATCCACAAAAACAATGGATTCAGGCAGGATATTAAGCTCCGCAGCAATCTGGGAAATGTTCCTGTCCTTGTTTTCCCAGTTTGCCTTGATCACTACGAAATCGGCAGGTTTAAGCACACCTTCAGGATGATTCAGGCCGTCAATGGCATTTTCCTCGTCATTCTTTGAGCATACCGTAAGCAGAATACCGAGAGGTTTCAGCCTGCTGATATAATTCTGGAATTCATAGTAGGACTGGGATACACCGTTTTCCTGACCTATCTCTATGCCTGTAACACCGTCATCTCCCACAACGCCTCCCCAGAGAGTATTATCCAGATCGAGAGCCAGGGCTTTTTTATTTCTGCCCCAGAGAGCCTTGATAATATGGGAAACGGAATAGGCAAATGCAGGGATAGCCTCCGGACACATGCAGTATTTGTACATGTTCCAGTAATACGGATCTGCCCATTTTCTCAGACCGAAGTCAGCAGCAGCATAGTTAAGGTCGCTGATATAGAAATTCTCGTTTTCCTCGGCATATTCAGCAAAAAGGTTATTAAGTCTGCTGATGAACCTGCTGAGACCTCTGAAATCAGAGATATCTTTATTGCCCATTATGCGGAAAAACGGAGATTCGAAGTTGTTCTGTATGATGGGGCAGTGGAATGTGTCTTTCAGACTGGTCCAGATGGCCTTGAAACGGTTAAATTCAGCCAGCAGCTTTGCATCAACGGCTTCGCGGCTGTCGGTAAGCTCCGGAGCCTGTCTGAGATTCCTTCCGGAAGTATGGATAAATATCAGTTCCGGACGGAAATTAATCAGTTCCTCGCATGGGAACAGCGCTTCCTGTTCGTACTGGGCATATTCACACTGGTAAAACTCGGGAGCGATGCCGCTGTCAAGGAGGAACAGCTCCAGAACCTTCATGATATCATCTGTGGTGGAACCCCCAAGGATGGCAATTCTTTTGGTAAAACGGTCTCTGCCGTCGGAGAGGAGCTGTCGCTTGATGGATTTCTTTTTGCTCATTATATATGAGCTGTCAAAGGGGTAGAGTAATTCTTTCATAATTAAAAGTCCTTATAATCAAAGCAGATTCCGGTTAATAACCGGCTTCATCATAATAACCTTCGTCGTAATAACCTTCGTCATATGAATAGTCTTCTTCGGCTGCAGTATCTTCATAATAGTATGAATCAAGTGGGCCGTCAGGAATATAGGGGTCACCTGTAAAGTCCGGAGCAGGAGCTTCGTCATAGATGTATGATCCGGTGTAATTCTTTATGACATCGTCAAGGAGTTCAACTTCGGCACCTGCAAGAGAGAAGCTGTTATGAGCCATGAGAACATCGGTTATGCCGTTGGCATAGATAAATTCTATCATATTAAGCTCGAAATATCTCTGGTCAACCACAAAGATCTTTTCGAAGGAATGAGTCAGGAACGGCACCATGGCATTAGCAAAGCTGTCCTTTACAAGAAGCAGCGTACGACCGTTTTTGACGTCTGTGTTAACCTTTGCAATCTGATCGTCAGTTCCCAGGTATATGCAGTATGCAGCATCTGTAGGAACATCAAAGAACAGATTGCCGGTGTATATATAGTTGAAGGATCTGTCATAGTAGTCAACATTATATTTGTTGTTTGCAGAATACCAGATAAAGTCTTCAGGGTCATTGAGCAGGTTTGCACTTCCCGTATAAGCATACATACTTCCCATGTATCCAGGATATACGTGCTCGTCATACGTGCTGATATCCTGGAAAGGAACACCTGCAGCCTCAGCAAAGGCCTTTGCTGCATAATATCCTCCGCGGGGAGCCCAGTGATGGTCTGTTCTGAGGTAAATAGGTTCGGAATTATGGTCATTAAGTACATTTAAGATATTAATATCTGTAATTCCGTCACCGGTAACGTTAAATACACGGTCGAATGATTCTGTATGATCTACCGAATAGTCTGCATAGTTTGCCGGCAGATAGTACTGGGAAGAGCAGGGAATCAGCAGGCAGTACATATTTATATCTTCTGTAAGGAATGCCCGGAGGTAATTCAGCGTATTGGCGTAATCATCACTGTACAGACCGCCGAACAGAGGAATAGCACGATAATGATTGTCCTGATATACTACCAGAATGCCGTCTTCCATGGTCGCATCCGCATTGGCTGCCCTGTAATCCTTGCTGTTTTTCTCTTCTGCTGTGGTGGTTTCTGTTTCTTCAGCAGCAGGTTCGGCTTCTGCAGCAGTTCCGGTTTCCGCAGTGGTTTCCGGCTGGTTCTTATCTACTCTTGCAACGTTGCCTATGACTTCTACGGTATTTCCTGTAGAAAGACCGAAAATCTTTTTCAGGTTATTGCCCAGGTTCTTAAAAGTATCCCTGGCCGGGACAGTGTCGTCATAGTACTGGGTGACACCTGATGTAAAGCTTCCGTCAAAATATGCGCCGAAAGAGAATGCCGGCATTTCAGCCAGAGCTCTCTTTTCAATCTCTGATATTGTGGAACGGGGTACCACGATCATGAGAAATGCAAGTATCAGGATAAATGCACAGAAAATAAAGGATGCTCTGGAGGCACTCTGTCTCTCCATTCTTTTTCTTCGTTTGCGGCGGGCAGCAATTCGTCTGGCACGGTCAGACTTCTGGTCCGCAGAGGGTGCGGCTGAAGTTGTCGAAGGTTCTGCGGTGCGGCGTGATGAAGCATCAGAAGCATTGCGTGGCGCAGTTTCGGGAGCCCGGCGAGCTTCTGATCCGGGAGCCCGCTTCGGCGCGGGTGGGACCGGTGATGCACTTCTGGATTCAAATTTTTCTTTTGATATATTATGAGCCTGTCTTATCATATTTTAAAATCTCCAGTAAAGGAATGGATTATTTGTGCTGTCAACCAGGAATATGGCGCATATGGTAAAAAGCACCATACACACTGCAATAACACATATTCTGGCAGTGCCGAAGTTTTTGATATTTCTGATCTTATTGATGCGGTCCATGATCTTTGTGCGTACCGGCCAGCAGAGGATGACTGCTGCTGCGATAAGGAATATATTGCCGATAAATGATGACCAGGTAATCGGATCCGCAAAGGGACTGTTGCCTGCAATGGCATTTATACCGGTGATGTTCAGGAAGAACTGGCCCAGCTGTCCGAAATCCTCAAAATAGAAGATACCGAAGCCTATGAGAATGACCAGCTTGGTGTAAATGTGCTTCCACCATAACGGCCATTTTTTGAGTTTTTTCTTGCCCAGCTTCTGCTCGAAAAGAATGAATAATCCGTAATACAGGCCCCACAGAATAAAGTTCCATGAAGCACCGTGCCACATACCTGTACAGAACCATACAAGGAAGAGTCCGAAGTATTTGCGGCGTTTGCCGAAGAGAGGCACATACAGAAGATAGTCTCTGAAGAAGGAACCGAGGGATATATGCCATCTCTGCCAGAATTCCGCAATGGTCTGGCACAGGAAAGGATGGTTGAAGTTTTCATCAAAGTGGAAACCGAAGATACGTCCCATACCGATGGCCATATCGGAATATCCGCTGAAGTCAAAGTAAACATAAAGAGAATATACTATGAGAGTGTACCAGGTTCCCATGGTGGAGAGCCCAACAATATTCTGACCGAAGAATGTATCTACTATGGTCCAGAGATTGTTGGCTATAATAACCTTTTTTGTAAGACCTACTACCAGTCTTATGATGCCTTCGTACATATCAACAGCAGTGGTGCGGCGTTCGGAAATCTCTTCAGCAACTACGCTGTAACGTACGATGGGACCTGCGATAAGCTGGGGGAATAATGACAGATACAGAAGGAAACGATGGAATTTCATCTGAGGTTCAACTGTTCCCCAGTAGCAGTCAACAATATATGAAATTGCCTGGAAGGTAAAGAAGCTTATACCTATAGGCAGCGTAATGTCCGGGATAGGGATAGAGGCTCCGAAAATGCCGTTGATGGTGGCAATAAAGAAGCCTGTATATTTAAATACAAAAAGGAGGCCTATATCCACGACAAGAGATATGGCAACCAGCACTTTACCGTTGGGGGATTCTTTGCGGCTGCCTATGAGCCTGCCCATGTACCAGTTAAAAGCAGCACTGAATATCAGCAGGAATACCCATAAGGGCTCCCCCCATGCGTAGAATATCAGTGAAAAGATGATCAGTATGATGTTTCTTGTCTGTATCTTCCTGGCTATGAAATAGCATATGACACAGAGAGGTAAAAAGAATAATAAAAAGTATAAATCTGCAAAAACCATTTTAAAAATAAAGACGATTTTTTCGGACGGCACTGTCAGATACGGCGGTGCCGTCCGAAACGGTCCATAGGACCCTGAGTGTTAAACTTTAATTATGCTGCAGGGGCAACAACTATAGTGCCTGTCCAGGTACCGCCTGCTGCAGTATCAACTTCTTCACCGTTAACGGTTACTGTTCCGTTGATAACTGCGCCTGCTTCCACAGTAAGGTCTGTAAGAGCAGAAGGAACTGTAACAGTCCATGATGAGGATGCGTCAAGTGAAAGTGAAGAAATCATTCCTTCTCCGGTGAAGTATTTTTCTTCATCAAGGATCCATACGCATGAAGCATCAGCCTTGCATTCATCTGACCATAAAGCATCCCAGAAAGCTTTGTCTGCAACTGTGTAGGCACCTGTCCATGAAGTGTTTTCAAGGGCTACTACGCAGTTTCTCTGATAATCGTAGTGCTGAACATCACCTGAGATCTCAGAATTCTTAACGGTCATCTCAACACCTTTTCCGGTCATGTCATTGTCAGCGTGAGCGTAACGGCTCATACCGTCAGAATTAAGAGCTGTAAGAAGAAGTACACCTGAGTAGCTCTCTGTTGTCACACCATCTAATGTGATGTAAGCGCCTGTTGATTTTACGAGGATGTTGGCACCCTTTACGAAATCAATGTACTCTCCCATTGCAGGACCGTAATCAGCATACCAGTCAACTAATGTTGCTTCGGCATCAAGTTCCTTTGTGGTGACGATACGTGTGTCTGCCAGGTCGAGAACTGCGTGGTAATCACTGCCGGCACCTGAACCCATCATGTCAGGTGAATGAAGCTGGAAGTCATTGCGGCCTGCTTCTACAAGACATCCGCCGTTGAGAGCGGTATAGTTCTCGGTAACCTGATAGTCTTCAGGAAGGAATGCAAGGGCTTCTGCTGATGCATTGGCACCGTTAGCCATGTGAATCTCACCATTGTTTGAAATGATACCGCCGATCTCAGGGCTTGAGAGGACAGTAGCATAGAAATAGTCAACGCATGAGGTATCAGCATAAGTGCCGTATCCGCCGTGAAGAGTTTTTCCTACGGAGTCATAGCTGTAGAATGCAAATCCGCCCTGAGCAGAGTCTGTTGACATGGCTGCCCAGCCTTCAGCCTCTACATATGAACCATAGTAGTAGGTCTGTGACTTTCCGAAGGACATGTTGGAACGGGCATATCCGGAAATACCGAGAGCTGCGTTTGAAGGAGGATCAGCAATATCCACTGTATATCCTTCAGGATCGCCTGCGGTTCCTCTCTGGATGATATCTGAATTGATAACTACCAGAACACCTGTGGATTCGCAGTCGATGGCATAGTTGCCCAGTCTTCCGCCCTTACCGTTGTTGATCAGGGATGAGTTGATCACTGTAAGCCTGCCGTTTGTAACACCTGCCAGGTATCCGCCTGCAGCATTTGCATCAACAGGGCCAGTTACGTTTTTGATAAGGGTACTGTTTTTGATGGTGTATTCACCACCTGTTACCTGGAAGCCGTTGGCTGTGAACTCATTGATGGTAAGTTCAATGCCGTCAGCTTCTTTTTCTCCGGCTTCACCTTTAAGCTCGAAGTCAGCAATCTCTGATTCGTAGACAAATCCGTCCTCAGAAACTGCGAAGATGACAGGACCGGACTCCTGTCCCTGGCTCATAGCCATATCGGCTTCATTGCCTGATCCGCCGGGACCTCCCTGATCGCCGCCGGATTCACCTTCACCTGCCGGGCTTTCTCCTGCTTCCTGAGCAGGTTCGCCGCCGGATTCACCCGCCGGCTCTGCAAATGACACCATGCTGAGTATCATGCATGCTGATACCAGAAGTGCCAGAATTCTTAATGCTTTTTTCATTGTTATCTCCTTTCCACAATGCTGTTTACAAAAAGCGGAAGTAGTATATCATATTTTCAGGTATTCATAAAGAGTTTTTAATTTTATGAGAGCAGTATTTCAAAAGCCGGGAATAACTGATATGATTAAATTACTATTATCCGGAGGTAATGCTGTTGAGTATTTTAAACGTCGAACACCTGAGCCATGGCTTTGGCGACAGAGCTGTTTTTGAAGATGTGTCCTTCAGGCTCCTGAAGGGTGAACATATAGGTCTGGTAGGAGCAAACGGGGAAGGCAAATCCACATTCATGAACATAATTACGGGAAAGCTCATGCCGGATGAAGGCAGGATAGAATGGGCAAAAAATGTGCGTACCGGATATCTTGACCAGCATACCGT
>JABUTA010000369.1 GCA_021443845.1 Parasporobacterium sp. | reverse complement strand
AAATTCGGCGGAAGCTCACTTGCGGATGCCAAACAGTTTAAGAAGGTTGCTGACATCATAAACAGCGATAAGGACAGGATGTTTGTAATTCCCTCAGCTCCCGGAAAGCGCTTCAGCAAGGACACAAAGGTTACTGACATGCTGCTCAGCACCTATGCTCTTGCTGCCGAAGGCAAGGACTTTACGGAAGTGTTCGAAAACATAAAATCCAGATACAATGAGATCATCTCAGGTCTTGGCCTTTCAGGTTTCTCACTTGATGAGGATTTTGCCTATATTGAAACTCAGCTTAAGACCGACCCTCAGAAGGATTTTACCGCATCACGTGGAGAATATCTTAACGGAAAAATACTTGCAGAATATATAGGATATACATTTATTGACGCAAAAGATGTCATTTTCTTCAATGAAGAAGGCAATCTCAACTCATATAAAACAGAAAAATATATGTCCGCAAAACTTGCAGAATGCAAAAAGGCTGTTGTTCCCGGATTTTACGGTCTGGGTAAAGACGGCAATATAAAGACCTTCTCAAGAGGCGGTTCGGATGTTACAGGCTCTATCGTAGCTCAGGGCTGTAAGGCAGATGTATATGAGAACTGGACTGATGTATCCGGATGTATGATCGCAGATCCCAGAATCGTTGAAAACCCTGATGTTATTAATTTCATAACCTACAGAGAGCTTCGTGAGCTTTCATATATGGGAGCATCTGTTCTTCATGAAGACGCTATCTTCCCTGTAAGAAGCTGCGGTATTCCTATTAACATCAGGAACACCAACGCCCCTGAGGATAAGGGAACCTGGATTGTTGAAAGTACCTGCCAGAAGCCTGAAAAGGTTATTACAGGTATTGCGGGCAAAAAGGGATTCTGCTCTGTTCTCATAGTAAAATCCATGATGAACTCAGAAGTGGGCTTCGGACGCAAAGTTCTTCAGGCATTTGAGGAAAACGGCATTTCCTTTGAACATATGCCTTCAGGAATCGATACCATGACTATCATTGTTCATCAGGATGAGTTCCTTCACAAAGAACAGGCTGTTGTATCTGCTATTCACAGACTGGTTTCACCGGATTCCATAGAGATTGATTCCGACCTGTCCCTTATTGCTGTTGTAGGCCGGGGCATGCGTTCAGCAAGCGGTACAGCTGCCAAGCTTTTCACTGCCCTTGCAGATGCACATATCAATATCAGAATGATCGATCAGGGTTCATCAGAGCTTAATATAATCGTCGGTGTTGAAAACAAGGATTTCGAGAATGCCATAAGGGCAATTTATTCCAAATTTGCCGGCTGATAACGGAATTGAATCAAAATATCTGACGCACAATACACGGAGGTTATTCTTCCGTGTATTTTTTTTTGTTGTATACTGCCAGTGAAACTGCAGAAAAAAAGCCTTACAATACGTAAGGCTTTTTAAGAGCGATAGACGGGGCTCGAACCCGCGGTCTCGACCTTGGCAAGGTCGCGCGTTAC
>JABUTA010000368.1 GCA_021443845.1 Parasporobacterium sp. | reverse complement strand
TGAAGATGAAGGCTATACATGCTGGTGGTGGGTTTCATGGAACGGACCATATCTCTTCCACTCACAGGTATATAATATCGGAAGCATGACAAGCCTTCAGGATGCATCAATGGGAGTTAATGTATCTCACGGATGCGTAAGACTTTATATTGATAATGCTAAATGGTTATATGACAACATTCCGTCAGGAACCAAGGTTTTCGTATATTAATATATTTTTGGTTTAAAATTTTAGGAGTTTTCGAAAAAAGATGAAGAAAAAATTACTTGCATTTGTATTAACCCTTGCAATGGCTGCAACAATATTTGCAACCGTTACATTTGCCGCAGCACCTGCTCAGCCAAAGCTGATACCGGCAGGTATGCGCACAGACGGAAGTGTTGAAGTGAACTGGTATACCGTAGCTGGAGCTGACGGATATAATATTTACAGAAAAACAAATAGTGATGATTGGGAATGCATAGGATATGTTGGTAGTATGTCAACACCAGGCGCTTCCGGAGTTTATATAGACTCAACGGTTCAGTCGGGTAATTCATATACATACTCAGTAAGTTCTGTAAGTGATGATGGAGAAGAGTCCTCATATAGTACAGCAGGAAATACTATAGAATGTGTTGGGAAAGCTGCTGTAACAGTTAAAAATGGTGTGGCAGGTATAAAGCTTGAGTGGCCGGCAGTGGCAGGGGCGACAGGTTATAAAATATATAGAAGACCCGCCGGAACACATGATATACCAACCGAGGCTGGAGATACAACAAGCACATCATTTGTTGATAAGAAAGTTACTGCCTGTTCAGCGTTTGAATAGATGGTCAGACCTGATAAATATGTTTCAAGTATAGGAAAGTGGTATTTCGGACCATATGATCCATCTGGTTATTCAGCACCGGTTATCAGACTTGCTGCTGCCGCAATTGCGGTAAAGAATGACAAGACCGGAGCCAAGATTACATGGAATGCAGTTGATAATGCTTCAAAGTATTATATTTACAGAAAAACATCAAGTTCGGGATGGACTCTGATTAAGGCAACAACTGAACTTAGCTATATTGACACAACTGCTGCAGCCGGAACGGCTTATCAGTATTGTATAAATGCTATGGACTCTGCAGACGGTGCAGGTCCGGACTCTAATATCGTGACAAATGCATTTGTCGGATATACAGCTTGTAAAGTTAAGAATACCGCATCAGGTGTTACAATTTCCTGGAGCAAGACCACCGGTGCGACCGGATACAGAATCTACTACAGAGCCGATTCATCAGCTTCATGGAAGGGCTGGAAGAATGTTGCAGCGACATCTGTAACGGATAGTTTCGCAGCAGGAAAATACTACGAGTACCTTATCAGACCATATGTAACAACAGGCGGCACAACCTATTACGGATATTGGGACAATACTTTATCTGACGGCGTTATCAGACTTGCAGCCCCTGCTATCACAGTTAAGAATGCAGCTGACGGAGTTAATATTTCATGGAAA
>JABUTA010000367.1 GCA_021443845.1 Parasporobacterium sp. | reverse complement strand
AATGTTGCAAATAATCGTAATGGTGGTGCAATTTACATTAATCAAGGTACTATTTCTTTAATTAATTGTACTTTTACTAATAACCTTGTATCTTATGGTTCTGCTACTACATTAGGTGGTGGTGCTATACATGTAGCTAATGGTGCATTGGATATGTCTGGTTGTATGTTTAAAGATAATTGTGTTGCAGGTGTTATTGGTGAACCCGCTCAAACAATTAATGGGGCCGCAATATATGGAACTACTAATGCTGTATTAAACATAAGGAATTCTACATTTACTCATAATGGTATTGCTAATAGGAGGGTTGCAGGTAGTGTCAATATTTATGGTGGCGCTATATATTTAAATGGTGTTAGTACTGCGACTATTACTGGATCTAACTTCTCAGATAATGGTAATGGTGGTAATGCATACATTACTGGTGGTGCAATTTATAATATAGGTTCTACATTAAATATAGCAGATTCAAACTTTGTTGATAATGTTGCAAGAGGAACAAATAAATTTGGTGGAGCTTTATATTCAACTGGTGCTTTAAATATTATGGATTCAAATTTTGTTAATAATAATGCTACACTTTATGGTGGAGCAATATATGCTACTAATATTGTAAATGTCACTGGTTCTAATTTTACTGACAATTTTGCTACATCTTCGGGTGGTGCGCTATACACAACCAATTCTTTAGAGTTACATGATTCTATTTTTAGTAAAAATACTATAGGAACTGGTATGGGTGGTGCTATATATGGAAATAACATAATATCATACGGAACCGCTTTCAGTGATAATGTTGCTTCATCTAATGGTGGTGCTATATATGGAAACAGTTTAATGGCTTCTGAATCTACATTTAATAACAATGCTGCTAATGTTGGTGGAGCAGTTTATATGAATACTCGTGTAAATATAACTGATTCTGCTTTTAATGATAATGTTGCTTCATCTAATGGTGGTGCTATATTTGGACCGACTAGCAGTACTGTCTCCGTGTCTGGATCTAACTTCACTAATAACACTGCAATATCTGGTGGTGCTATTTACGGAGCAAGCAATTCAAATGTAAAAATATCTAATTCTAATTTCAATAAAAATATTGCAATAACTAATGGTGGTGCTGTTTATGGTGATATGACTAATAGTTCATCTGTATCTAAATCCAATTTCACAGACAATGTTGCTAACATTGGTGCTGCAATATATGAAACTAATAATATTAATGTTAATGAGTCTATTTTCATAAACAACACATTATCTACTATTTATATGGGTAGTGGTCATATCGATAAATCTGAATTTACATCAACAGATATTCCAATGGTATATGTAACCAAAGGATTGTCTATTAATGAGACTACATTTAATGGTGATGGTCCTAGTAAAAAATATATTAGTGGATTTTTCTATTCAGGCGAGCTAGTAGACCTTCAAACATTAATAGATAATGCTATTGCACGTCATGAGACTTTATATTTAAATGGTTCTTATTATAA
>JABUTA010000366.1 GCA_021443845.1 Parasporobacterium sp. | reverse complement strand
CTGGTTTCCTGAACCTGTCTGGCTGCCGGTTTGTCCCTGGTTTCCTGAACCTGTCTGGCTGCCGGTTTGTCCCTGGCTTCCAGTGCCTGCCTGGGTGCCTGATCCTGCCTGGCTGCTGCCCGCATTTGCCGAACCGGCATTGGGGTCGATATAGCATGAATCTGTGTGCTCATGCTCAGGCTTATTGCATGTCAAAGCCGGGGCTGAATAACATGAGTCTCCGTGCTCATGCTGGGCTCTTTCGCATATAAGGGTCGGTGCCGAGTAACATGAGCCGGTATGTTCATGGGAATTGTCACCGCAGATAATGGCCGGCTCCGAATAGCACGAGTCGCTGTGCGCGTGCACTTCCTCGCTGCAGATAAACTCCGGATCCGCATAGCACTCCGAAGTATGTCTATGATTTTCAAGACCGCAGAACACATCCTTACCCGTTGCAGAAAGCTGTGTGATTCCGGTCACTGTGGCTATCATTGTAAATGCCAGTACAAGAGCCAGCACTATCTTATACCATGATCTTTTCTTTTTCATTTTCCCGCGCCCCTTCCTTACTGCAGATAAGCCGCATCTTATTATTCTTCCGTATTTCTACGGTATACATCGTTTGGGATTATAGACTTGTACTATATTCTTACATAATGCTTCCGTAATTTTACGGTATACACCATTTTGGATTATAGCCTCTAAATATTCCTGAATAATCATTACTGGGATATTTGATATCTGTTGTGGGATATGTGACATCCATGTCTTTTTATCATGGGATTATTCGATGGGAGAGGGATATTCTACGTGCGGGTTACTGCTTTTTCTGAAGTTTATTCCCGATCCTTGTGGGGATTGGTGTGGCAGAGCACCTTCTCTTCCTGTCACACCAATCCCTGCTTGAAATCCTGTTAATTCTCTGGAGTTTGGTGTGGCAGAGTACATTCTCTTCCTACCACACCAATCCCTGCTTGAAATCCTGTTAATTCTCTGGAGTTTGGTGTGGCAGAGCAGGTTTTCTTCCTCCCACACCAATCCCTGCTTGAAATCCTGTTAATTCTCTGGAGATTGGTGTGGCAGAGCACATTCTCTTCCTCCCACACCAATCCCTGCTTGAAATCCTGTTAATTCTCTGGAGTTTGGTGTGGCAGTGCACATTCTCTTCCTCCCACACCAATCTCAGCTTGAAATCCTGTTAATTCTCTGGAGTTTGGTGTAACAGTGCACCTTCCCTTCATCCCACACCAATCACTGCCCAGCTATACCTCGGCAAATGCTTTCTCATTTACTCTTTGGTCCAGCCCTAACGAAGGAATCAGGCTTCCCGGACTTCCCTGGACCAAAGCCGCTTCAGCAAATGTGTACGCAGACATTACACACAAAAAGGCCGTGGGAACTTTCGCTCCCACAGCCTCTGATGGTTAACCAGTCTTTACTTGTCCTGATTTTCTTTTACTTTTTCACTGCATATCAACCACAATCGCGGTTATGCATGCCTTCCTGCCTCTACTTCTCCTGG
>JABUTA010000365.1 GCA_021443845.1 Parasporobacterium sp. | reverse complement strand
AGATACAAATACAACTATTACAATAGAGGAAATGGGCGAATACGGCTCGGTTGATATTCCAGTAACCAAGGTCTGGAAGGACAATGATAACAAGGCAAGGAAACGCCCGGTAAGCATAGAAGTTCAGCTGTATGCTGACGGAAAGGCTGTAGCAGGAGAGACTGTTAAGCTCAACAAGAAAAACAACTGGACATATTTATTCAGCGAGCTTCCTGAGAAGAAGGCCGAGAACGGAAAGATGGTTGACATCGAGTACACAGTTAAGGAAGTAAACGTACCTTCAGGCTATAAGGTTGCTTATTCGAAGGATAAGGTGATTGACAAGGGTCTGACAGTTACAAACACTTACGAACCTGATAACGGAACGGATACAGGCGATAGCAGCGGTCTGCCGGCCGGAGTAGCACTTATGGCAATGTCTCTGATTGGCGGCCTTTCGGTACTGGTTCGCAGAAGAAAAACAAACTAATGCAATAGACTATCATATTGGTAATTATGCATAATTGAACAAACGGATTGCACAATTTCCCCAGGTGCAATCCGTTTGTCATTACAGATGTATTGACTTAACATAAAAAATTATTGTAAAATTAGAATGTATGTAAAGATGAACAAACTGATGATTAAAAGAGGGTTATTATGAAAAGGCGAATACTGATATCGATATTGGCTTTTGCAGTAATGTGGACAATGTCAATGCCTGTAACCACATTTGTCGCAAAAGCTGACACACCTTACTTCCCGTACAGTAATAAGACTGTCGCGGATTATGGCGGAGACTATTCTCTGTTCTATATCCTGAACAACTATAACATTTATACTAAAGAAAATACTGATTCCGGACACTGTGTAGGACCTGCGGCTGTAGGCGGAACGGCGAAATTCGACATGGGAATGGGCTTTGACGGGCTGAAGTATAAATATGAGCATACGACACCTTCGTATTTCGAGGGAGAGATGCTATCCGACCTAAATGGTATGTACCCGATGGAATTGTATGTAGGTGAGGTAAATGCAGACAACGAGAACTGCAATCCGATCGGGACGCTCACGTTCAATGGATATACAAGCAAAAATGACAAGTACATTGATTTTAATGCAGCATATTCAGACATTCAGAAAGAAGTAAATGCAATTGCCGGTCTGACGAATAAAATCGTTATCGATCCTGATGTAACAAAAGCAGATCATTACGAAATCGTCGATTCATGGGGAGGAATGAAGCAGGTTAATGTCGATTCAGGCTACATCTATGAATTTAAGGAAGGAACGGCAGACCAGTACAGAATCGTTAACATACTAGGTGACGGCGATGCCGTATTTATCTGCAACGATTCAGGCAAGGCACATATGCCTGATGCATATCTGGACGGGGAATATGACTGGAGCAAGTTTGCACCGGAAGGATCAGATGGACAGTACGGCGGAACCTCCGGCGTAGTTTTCATTTATCCTAATGCAACTGAAATCGACAGAAGCTGGTCGTACCAATCAAGCAATGGGCATGT
>JABUTA010000364.1 GCA_021443845.1 Parasporobacterium sp. | reverse complement strand
CCGATTCCCAGAAAACCCTTAGTCGGTTCTTCCAATACCGTAACTTCTACTTCATCTCTGGAACATTTCAGATCAATTAGGGCCAGGCCTACAGCCTCTTCAACGTCTTTGCCCCATTTTTCTGCATAATCCATTATAGTTCCTCCAAATATCGAAAACTATTTTCTGTTTTTCTTTTCCAGTTTTTCTCTAATTCTTCTTTCCTGCTGTTCTCTCTTGATTTTGTTTCTGATTGTCTGCATGTGAGCGTTAAAAGCAATCTGAATAAGCTGGCTCACTGCCCAGTAGAGAGCGAGTCCTGCAGGGAATGATTTAGCCATCCACAGAATCATGATCGGGAAGATGTACTGCATCATCTTCATCATGGCTTCCGACTGATTAGCACTTGCATCACCTGTATCCATGAGCATTCTGTTCATTGTAAATGAGAAGAACGTTGCAACTCCTGCAATGATCGGCAGAATCCACGGGTCCGGCTGGCTCAGGTCGGAAATCCACAGGAACGGTTCGTGGAAGGCAAAAATCATGGAGTCGTTTGTTATGTATCTCAGAGGGTTTCTGAGAAGAGCAAACAGTCCCATAATTATAGGCATCTGAATTAACATCGGAAGACATCCGCCCATCGGGTTGAATTTCTCTTCCTTGTATAATTCCTGCATTTTGATATTCATCATTTCCTGGTCATTGGCGTATTTGTTCTGAATGGCCTTGATCTTAGGCTGCATTTCAGACATCATAGCTGTCGACTTCGTCTGCTTGATATAGAGCGGATAAAGACACAGCTTAACAAATACTGTAAAGATGATAATGGAAATACCATAATCTCCAATAAGTCCATACAGAATATCAAGCAGCATACCCATAGGTTTTGCTATTATGCCTAGTATAGTGTACATTAATTAGTTTCCTCCTATTTTAAAGGATCGTATCCTCCCTCGTGGAAAGGATGGCATTTCAAAAGCCTCCTTATCCCCAGATAGCTTCCTTTAAAAAATCCGTACTTTTCCAGTGCCTGAATAAAATAGGTAGAACATGTCGGATAAAATCTGCATTTCGGCGGAAACAAAGGCGATATGAATTTCTGATAAAATCTAATCAATAGAATCAGTACGTGTTTCACAGCTTTCCCCTTCTTAAAGCATTGTCCAGAGATCTGCTTACATCCTTAAAGCCTTTACCGTTAATAGTATTTCTGGCTATGAAGATAATGTCGTATCCGTTTTTAATATTACATTCGGTAAGCCGGAAGCTTTCCTTCATGAGGCGCTTGGCTCTGTTTCTCTGAACGCTGTTTCCTACCTTTTTGCTTGCTAAAAAGGCCGTCCTGTTATAGGAAAGATTATTCCTTCTGTAAAACATTACGATATATCTTTCCGGAATAGATTTACCCTTCTTATATATATGGTTGAAATCTTCCTTTTTTCTCAGTACTTCCTTTTTCAGCATTTTCTTTCTGTCATATCAATAACAAAAAGACCACTGCTTCGCGGTCTCTATGCTGATAAAACTTTTCTT
>JABUTA010000363.1 GCA_021443845.1 Parasporobacterium sp. | reverse complement strand
GAAATGCATAATCAGGAAGCGGTCCCGATCAATATAGAATGATCATAGGGAATATTTTGATGTGGCTTTTTACAGGGAGCAGATACGCTGCAGCCGGAATATCACCGGCTGCAGTTTTTTATTTGTTACTGCTTCATCACCATCCCGGAATATATATTAAGGGAATAAGCCTGAACGTAACAGCGAGGGCCGCAGGAGCGAGCTGATTTAGAGCGATATCCTTTCTTTTGATAGTTCTTATTTATAATACGTAGTATAATCTCTGACAGCTTCTTTCATTAACTATTACTTATTTCATATTCTTGAGAATGAGGTGTACCGAAATGAGAAAAAAAGTTCTTATCATTTACTCCGGCGGAACTATAGGGATGGTTGAAACCGATAGAGGTTATGCACCAAAAGCTGATTATTTTTTTCATGAACTTAAGCAGATACCGGATCTTAATTCGGATGAAATGCCATTATGGGATATGGTTGAATTCACCCCGCTTCTTGATTCGTCAAACATTGCGGTAAATGAATGGAACAGAATCGGCAAAATGATTTATGAAAATTACGATAAATATGACGGATTTGTAGTCCTTCATGGAACGGATACAATGGCGTATACAGCCTCTGCTATTTCATTTATGCTGGAAAACCTTGACAAACCTGTAATATTTACCGGATCCCAGATTCCATTATGTAAGCTGAGATCAGACGCCGAGGATAATCTGATCACTTCCGTTATGATTGCAGGAGAAGGCATTGTCCGTGAAGTATGCCTTTACTTCGGAGGAAAACTTATGAGGGGATGCTCATGCATAAAGGCTTCAGCAGATGGGCTGGTTGCGTTTGATTCCCCCAATATGGATATACTTGCAGATGCCGGTATAAGTATAGATTACAGGGAACCGGTATATTATAAGAAAAAACCGGAAAAACCTTTGAAGTATATTGAATTCAGACAGTCTATGATAGGTGTTATAAAAATTTTTCCAGGAATTCAGTTCAGGTTGTTTGAATCAATAATGACTGACAGCCTTAAAGGAATAGTGCTTGAAACATTTGGAACCGGTAACATTCCTGAATATGATGATGATCTTCTTCCTATTGTAAGGAAAGCGTTTGAAAACGGTACTATTGTAGTTGTCTGTTCCCAGTGTCAGCAGGGAACAGTAAGGCTTGGTGCATATGAAACAAGTTCGCGGCTAGCAAAAGCAGGCGCGGTCAGTGGATGGAATATGACTACAGAAGCAGCAGTTGCAAAATTATATTATCTTCTATCCAAAGATCTGAGTATTTCTGAAATAAAAGTGTTAATGGAAGAAAACCTTCGTGGAGAATTAACCGAAAATCCGATGGCCGTCCATAGCTAAACAGGGTATTCCTGAACTCGAAATGCATTTATAAATGGTTTAATGAAATTAAACGGACTTTAAAACAGTGTTGACAAATTGTCATATATAAATTAATATGACGTGGCTGTCGCGAAACGGCACACAGGCAACTGCATAATGGATCCGGTCAGCAGCCG
>JABUTA010000362.1 GCA_021443845.1 Parasporobacterium sp. | reverse complement strand
AATATTATGATGAGGATGACAATACAGCCACAAGTCCTGTAAAGGAAAAAGCTGCTGCCGCTGCCAGAAAGGCTGCCGGTGCATTTGCAGGAATAGCTGCTGCAGTGTCCGCCCGCAGAGCCGCTGCATCTGACAAAAGTACCGGTGACAGGGCTGCTGCATCTGCAGGCAAAACCGCTGCCGGCGCATCATCCCGTGCTGCCGGCTCTGACCCGAAAATCAAAGTAATAGGAGATCCTGACGAATATATGGACTATCCACCTGAAACACCAAAGAAAACCGCTAAGAATGCGATAATAATTGCTGTTGTTGCTGTGGCTGCATGCCTGATACTTTTTGCTGCAGCTTCATATACCGGCATCATCAAGACATTCCTTACACCTGACAAGAGGGTGGTAAAGGAGGCTGCCGGCCCCGAGACATCATCTCAGGAGACAACTACCGCCTCCGAGACTACTACTCCGGAAACAACCACAGCAGAAACCACAACAGAATATACCCCTCTTCCCTACTCTATCATTGTAAACCTCGCCTACAACCAGGTAATCGTATATGAGCGCGGTGAGAAATACAATGACGGAGTAGACCCCAAGGATCCTGAGGACGATGAATATGCGTGGACACCGATTTACGTATTTACCTGTTCACCGGGTGTTTCCGGAGCTACTCCTGTAGGCACATACAAGATCAGTGACCGTTCCAACTGGTGCCTGATGATCGGTGATGTTTATACCCAGTATGCTACCCGTGTTACTGAAGATATCATGTTCCACTCCGTTCCCTACTACACCATGGATCCGGGAGATCTGGAAACTCAGGAGTATAACATCCTGGGATACGATGCTTCATCAGGCTGCATTCGTCTGAACTGTGCGGATGCCAGCTGGATCTTCTTCAACTGTGAAGAGGGCACTGAAGTCGAAATCGGCTACTATGCTGATCTGTACAGCCCTGTAATGCCTAATCCGACATACCATGTTCCTGAGGATATTCCTGAGCTGGCAAAATGGGATCCTACAGATACATATAATGCAGGCAATCCCTGGATGTCATACACTGCAAAGCTTACACAGGAATCCGTAACCATACCTTGCGGAAGCTCTGTTGATTACCTTATAGCTGCTGTCGGGCCTACAGACGAATACGGCAACAGCCTCCACAACTACTTCTATACTGCAGGAGGCTACGATCTGTGGACACCGGGAACCTATAATACAACTGCATTTATAGATATCGGCAACCTGTCCTTCCAGTTCCCGCTGACTATTACCGTTACAGAAGAGCTGTCTGATGACTACTATATAAACCTCTATGGTTATGATCCATACGACGACGGTACAGGTAATAACGACAACAACGGCGGCGATGATAACGCTTCCAACAACAACGGCAATGGCTACAGCTATTATTATGACGTGGACGGTGACGGCATCGATGACTATATAGTTGACCTGGACGGCGACGGCTACGCTGACAGCATCGAGTACGGCACTGCTAACGCCGGCAATGACTACACCTA
>JABUTA010000361.1 GCA_021443845.1 Parasporobacterium sp. | reverse complement strand
AAATAGAATCTCCACTTTTAAGCCTGTAGTTGCACGTGACTGCCAGATAAAGAAGACACCTCAGATGTCTGTTTCCTTTCTTGGATATGGCCAGGTGGGTCCCATCCTTTTCGCCTGACTGATTGATCTTCGGATTCAGCCCTGCATATGCTACGATGCCCCGTGCATTTCTGAAACGGGTGACATCGCCGATTTCCGCGATGATCCGTGCTGCGATGTTCCTGCCAATTCCAGGAATACTGAGCAGAATCGCAAAGGAAGGAAGCTTACTGGCATCTTCGATCAGTTCCTCAAGGTATGTATTGCAGAGCTCCATCTGCTCCATGAGTTCATTGATCATCTGAGGAAACTGCTGTACTTCCACACTGTCCGCATCCACGCCGGAATAACATTCCTCTGCACACTGATACATCTTGTGAACGATATTTTCAGTGAAGCCTTTCTTATGCCCTGCGGGCTTCTGGATCGCTTTCACAATGGTTTCCTCCCTGTGTCTGAGAAGTAATGATGGATGCGGATATTTCTTCAGCACTTCCATCGGAACCGAATCGTAAAGGCTTGCATGCCCTTTGAAGCACTTATCTATGCGCGGATAGATCACATCCAGCATTGTCCGGAACGTGCATTTCCGCTGCCGCAGGATCTTCAATTCGCTCTCATACATGCGGTTCTTTGCCCGCAGACGTGCATACGTATCCGATTCATTCTGATGGCACTTCAGATGTTCTTCCTGGTAATACACTTTGGCGATATGGGCACAATCCGCATTGTCTGTCTTATTACCATGAAGGTTCGTCTTCCGATAAGCTGCAGACAGCAGCGGCGGAACGATGATGTAAGGATTTTCGATGTCATTAAGATATTTCTGAAGGCAGCGATGGTAGACGCCGGTCGCCTCGAATACTACCGGGACTGTATCAGCTTCGCTCTTCTCCTTCACCATCTCAATGATTTCAGACAATGCTTCAAAGCCATCTTTCGTATCGTTCAGTACTTTCGGCTTCCGCAGGGAATGGCCTGCTGTCAGCCACGGCTGATAGTGGCAGCTGCCTTTTGAGACATCTACCGTGATAATTGGTCCGTCCATAAAAGAGCCTCCTCTGGCATAAATGTCTGCGGTAAAGCTTCCCTGAACCTTTGCGAAAGCTGATTTTTCTGGATTAGATACGGCATGCCTGAATACTTCCGGCTGCACATTTTGATTAAGCTGGCTATATCACAAAAGGGAAGCAGGACGTTTTATGTGACTGGCTTATCGTTCGATAGCTTAAAAAAGCATGCGTCCTTACTTTTACCCAGACCTTTCCGGTATATGCCTATACGCAGGAAAGGCCAGGAATACACCCAGGTAATCCTGACCTTACCATTGTAGATTCATATGCTCATGACAGCTCAATCAGGACTGGATTCTTCCTGATTTCATAATAGAAAAAAGGACAGTTCTCCTGTCCTTTATTATAGACTATTCAGCATGCTGTTTTTCATGAAGAGTGCGGTAATAGTTGATCAGGCAGCCATCTGC
>JABUTA010000360.1 GCA_021443845.1 Parasporobacterium sp. | reverse complement strand
AAAGGGCATCATAAAGGCCCCTGCACACTTCCAGCTCTGTCTGGGCGCACCGGGAGGAATGGAAGCAACCACAGAAAATCTGGTTTACCTTGTTAATCACCTTCCTGAAGACTGCACCTGGAGTGCTTTCGGTATCGGTCGCGGAGCAAATGAGATTATGCTTTCTGCAATCGCAATGGGCGGAAACGTAAGAGTAGGTCTCGAAGATAATGTATACTATAATAAGGGTATACTGGCTGACTCAAACGAACAGTTCATAGCACGAGTTGCAAGACTGGTTAAGGAGGTAGGCAAGCAGCCTGCAACTCCTGAAGAGGCCAGAGAAATACTGGGAGTATAAACGAAAGGAAGCTACAGGTAATGAATGAAGTAATTAAAGCTATAAAAGAACGAAGAAGTATCAGAAGCTTCAAGAGTGAACAGATTACTGACGAACAGCTCAACGCTATTCTGGAAGCAGGTTCATATGCCGCAAGCGGCATGGGTGAACAGCGTTCAATGATGGTTGCTGTACAGAACAGTGAAATAATTGCCGAGATGAGCAAAGCAAATGCTGAAGTTATGGGCGCTGACATAGATCCGTTCTATGGTGCACCTACAGTAGTTGTAGTATTTGCAGATTCAGAAGCAGCTACACCGGTTGAAGATGGAAGCCTTGTAATAGGGAACCTGATGCTTGCTGCTTATTCTGAAGGCGTTGATTCATGCTGGGTTCACAGGGCAAAAGAAGTCTTTGAAACAGAAATGGGACAGAAGCTTAAGAAAGAGTGGGGAGTTCCTGATAGCTATGCAGGTATAGGAAACTGTATTCTTGGATACAGAGAAGAAGAACTGCCTGCACCTCCGGATAGAAAAGAGGGACGAATTATTAACGCATAAACCTTTTCCCAACTCAAATTTATTAAACAAACAGCCCGTCACTTAATCGTGATGGGCTGCTTTGTATTCTATACCGTATTGTTTGATTTTTCTCGAAACTGTGGAGGCATTTATTCCCAGAAGTTTGCCGGCTTCGCGCAGGTTGTGTGATTTTGCGAGAGCTTCCTTGATTCTTGTAATTTCGTGCTGTTCAAGGGATTCAGCCAGGGATTCATCACCGTTGATGTTTTTAGCATCCTCCCTTATATTCAGCAGGGACATGAGCATATCTGTGTCTATTGTTCCCGTTCCGCCGCTGCATATTGTAAGATATTCGATTACATTTTCAAGCTCTCTGATATTTCCCGGCCACTCGTATTTTTTCATTAGTTTAAGATCTCTGTCGGTAATATCGACTTTTCTTTTGTGATGTTCACCGTAAAGATTTAGGAAGTGATGGCACAGTTCCTCCAGATCCTCTGGTCGTTCCCTGAGAGGCGGTATCTGAATAGGTATTACACTCAGCCTGTAGTAAAGGTCCTGTCTGAAGCTTCCATCATGTATTTTCTGTTTCAGATCTGAATTTGTGGATGCTATGAACCTGATATCGAGGGGAATAGGCTGGGTTCCGCCGACACGTGTTATTTCTTTATTCTGTATAGCT
>JABUTA010000035.1 GCA_021443845.1 Parasporobacterium sp. | reverse complement strand
GCAGCAAGGGCAGCAGAATCTCTATGCCCGCAGAAACATTTTTTTCTTACAGCTGAGGCTGCGAAAAATAAAAAGTCCCACCTTCCTTAAAAAGTGGGACTTTTTATTTAACCTGAGCCTGCGGCGGATTGATCGCCACAGGCTTTAATATTTCAAAAACTGTTAATTATCTGTTGGATAATCTGTAAAGTTCTGCTTCAGTTGTATCGTCACCGATAACGATCAGTTCTGTACCTGTAAGCTTTGCAAATAATGCGATATCTGCTCTTGTAAGGCTGGTAGATACTACTGAATGGTGAGCACCGCCTGCATAGCACCATGCAGCTGTGCCGATTTCGAAGTTCGGCTTATGGCGATACATGATTCTTGCTACCGGAAGCTTCGGCATTGGCTTAGGCTGCTTAACCAGTTCGATATCTGCGCAGATGATTCTGAAGTGATCACCCAGGTCAATAAGTGTTACCTGGATGCCGTCGCCTGTGATTCCGTCAAATACCAGTCTTGCGGGATCTGCCTTGCCGCCGATTCCGAGAGGATGTACCTGGATTTCAGGCTTATTCAATGCGAAGGATGCAGGAACTTCAAGCATATGGGATGCAAGCTCTAATTCCTGGCCTTCTGTCAGGTCATATGTGTAATCCTCGATAAATCCTGTAGCACCTTCTCTGCCTTCAGCCATCTTCATAAGGACTGCTGAGAATGCTGAAATCTTGTAGTCTCCTTCAGGACCGAAGCCGATGCCCTTTGCCATAAGATTCTGAGCTGCAATACCCGGAAGCTGGTTCATGCCGTTAAGATCCTGGAATGTATCTGTAAATGCATTAACACCGTTTGCCGCCATGAATTTCTCCAGAGCTACTTCATAACGAGCCTGTTCTTCAACTGCAGCAACGTTATCTGTTGCCATGGTGTATTTGCTTGTGTACTCGTTCATCTTCTCAGCTAATTCAGCGTCTGTAACCTCTGCAGCGCCTTTAACGATTTCGCCGATTCCCCAGTACTTAACTTCCCAGCCGTACTTGATCTCACATTCAAGTCTGTTGCCGTCTGTTACTGCAACGTCGCGCATGTTGTTACCGAAGGTTGCCAGTCTGATATTCTTTGAATATCCGATAGCCTTTGCAACCTGTGCGAAACGGCGGATCTTTGCAACAACACTGTCATTCTTATAATAGCCTGCAACTACTTCATGCTTGATTCCGAGTTTTGCAACGATGAATCCGTATTCTCTGTCACCGTGTGCAGCCTGGTTCAGGTTCATGAAGTCCATATCTATCTCGTCGTAAGGAAGCTTTTCATTAGCCTGGGTATGAAGGTGGAGTAAAGGCTTGTTGAGAAGCTGCAGACCCTTGATCCACATTTTAGCCGGTGAGAATGTGTGCATCCATGTGATAACACCTACGCATTCATCATCGCATACTACCTTCTTCATGTTCTCAACACAGATATCTGAAGTTTCAACAGTCGGAAGAAGTTCTATTGTTACTACGTCACCTACTTTGGTATTAAGGAAATCCACCATTTCCTTACAGTCTGCAGCAACCTGCTTCAGACATTCCTCGCCATATAAATCCTGGCTGCCCGGTATAAAATATAATTTGCTCATAGCCGCTTTTACCTCTCTTATTTTTAAAATGCTGTGTTAAACACATAAATATCCGGAGTGGGGCCTGAAACCACACTCCGAACATGAATAATACTATTTAATTACCTTAAGTGACTTTCTGTCAGCAAAGATTGCAACGAAGATCAGGAAGATAACACCCTGGATCAGCTGTGTAGTCTGTGTTGTCATGCCTAACATGTTCAGACCGAAGGAAAGAACTGTGTAAAGCAGTGAGCCGACGATAACATTAAGGAATGATGCCTTGGCGCCACCGGTAATAGGCATACCGCCGAGTACCAGCGCGATAAGGATCTGTGTTTCAAGCTGATTACCTGCACTGTATGTAACGGAACCTGTCTTGATGGTAGCGATAAATGCTGCAAAACCTGTGATAGCACCTGCCAATACGTAGATGAGGAACTTGGTTCTGTCTGTACGGATACCGCCGAACATGGCAGCTTTTTCACCTGCACCGATAGCTTTGAGACGGATGCCGAATCCTGTGAAGTTGAACAGGAACAGTCCTATAAGAACTACAACAAGTGTCAAACCGATCTTTAAAGCATCGCTGGAGTTCAGGTTCATCATTGTAAGAAGGTCGCCTGATACAGGAGCTCCTGATGTCATGAACTTGATAACGCCACGGAACAGGAACATTGTACAGATGGTAACAATGAATGACTTGATCTTACGGTTAACATAGAAGTAACCGTTGATCGCACCTACTGCAGCACCAACTACAATACCGCCGATAACAGCAAGTATCATGTTGATCTTTGAGAGATAACATACCGCCAGGGAAGCCATACCGAGTATTGAACCCTGGGAGAAATCCAGACCGCCCATGGTCATGATGAAGAATACACCGCTGGATGCGATCATCAGCACGTAAACCTGTGATAATAACAGCTTCAGCTTGGCAACTTCATGCATTTTGCCGCCGGTAAGTATATCAAAGATAATAAAGATCAAAACCAGTCCGATGATTGGAAGAAACGGGCGAAGTTTAGTCATTAGACTTTTCTTGTTTTTATTTTCAGCCATGTTTTGCCTCCTTATACCATCTTAGCGATCAGGGTATTTTCATCAATATCCTGGTTACGCATCAGTTCACCGTTGAGCCTTCCATCTTTCATAATGATGATACGGTCACACATACCAATAAGTTCCATAAGCTCTTCGGAAATCATTATTATTGATTTGCCGCTCTTGCGCATTCTGTCCATCAGCTGGTAGATATCCTGCTTAACCTTGATATCGATACCACGGGTAGGGCTGTCAAGAACCAGAATATCAGAATCCTTACCTATCCAGCGGGCAAGAACAACCTTCTGCTTGTTGCCGCCTGAAAGGTCAGATACGAACTGATCTGTATTTACCATCTTAACTGACATTTCCTTGGCATACTCATTTGCAAAATTTCTCATTTTCTTCTTGCTGAGAACACCGAGAGCTCCTGCAAGAGATTTGAGAGAAGGCATACAGATGTTATCACCAATACTCTGGTTCATAACAACAGACTCGTTGTCACGGTCTTTTGATGTGTATGCCATTTCATTCTTGATAGCTGTCGGAATGCTGTTGATCTGTGTTCCGTTTGCAAGAGTTACGGTACCCTTTCTGTTATAGGATGCACCGAAGCATGCCTTACCGATCTCGTGCATACCTGATTCTGACAGACCGCCGAAACCGAGGATCTCACCTTTGTGCAGATCAAATGATATATCATAGATCTGTCCCGGTACGGTTACATTCTTTACAGAAAGTACTACTTCATCTGAGATAGGCTCGCCGTAATCAGCACGATAATAATCGCCTGTTACTTCACGGCCAACCATCATCTTCTTGAGGCCATCCTCGTCAAGCTCACAGCTCGGCTTTGTGCCGATATAAACACCGTCACGAAGAACAGTGATAGTATCGGACATGGTAAGGATTTCCTGCATATCATGAGAAATAAAGATGATAGTATTGCCCTCATCACGGATTCTTCTCATATGTTTGTAAAGTTCTTCACGGCCTTCCTGGGAAAGAGCAGTTGTTGTCTCATCGACTACTACGATCTTAGGGCTGAAATATGTAGCCTTAACGATCTCAACCAGCTTTCTGTCCTCGAAGTTGTAAAGGTCAACCATATCGGAAGCTTTAATCCTGTTGAATCCGTACTTGTCCAGCAGAGTCTGGGCTTCTTTATTCATTGCATTGGCATTTTTGATTCCATGCTTTACGAATCTGTCCTCATGGCCCAGGAAAATATTTTCAGCAACCGTAAGTCCTGAAAGTGTACCAAGCTCCTGTACTATGATGGAAATGCCTTTATTGTTGGCATCAACCTGGTTAACAGGATGAACTTCCTGTCCGTCCAGGATGAATTTACCGCTGTCAATGGTGTAGATACCGCAGAGCATATTGGTAAGGGTGGATTTACCCGAACCGTTTTCACCGATAAGCGCGTGGATCTCACCTTTATTAATATCAAATGATACGTTCTGAACCGCCTTCGTAACACCAAAGGTCTTGCATAGATTCTGAACCTGTAATCTTACTTCGCTCATTTCTAATCCCCCTTCGATTACTTAACGATTTCACCCTTAACAACCTTGGTTGTAAGAGTAACGATGATAAGAAGTGCCAGACCGGAGATAACGTCGTTGATAGCGGTCGGAGCACCAAGTGCAACAAATCCGTAATAGATTATCTGGAGGAAGAACTCACCGATAACTATTGCCTGGATCGGAATACCGTTTTTCTTCATAGCCAGACCAAGGAAACATCCCATGGTAGGATAGAAGTTACGGCTCATGGATGCCATACCTGTTTCAGCAACCATTGATCCGCCGTAGCTCATGGTCAGGATAGCTTCAATACCGAAGAATGCACCTGAGATCATGAAAGCGATGATTTTATATTTATCAACCTTGATACCCATGTTCTTTGCTACGAATTCATTTGAGCCGATAGCATAGGTGTAGGTTCCGATTCTTGTGTAGTTAAGGAGCAGATAAGCAATAACAAATGCTATTACTGCCAGAATAAGGTTGCCAGGCATCTTTCCGAAGAAACGGAGAGATGAATCCAGTGTTGCTGACTGTCCGCCTGCAACAAGGCTGGCGATTGCTTCATAGATAAGTGCCAGACCTACTGTAACGATCATTGAAGGGATACGCAGCTTAACATACAGGATACCGTTGATAAGACCTATAAGTCCGCTGCATATGATACAGCCTGCGACAAGTCCGATATAACCTAATCCGAGTCTGGTGGCCAGTACTGATCCTAAAATGGATGAGAGCATGATGTTGGCACCGATGGAGAAGTCGAACATTCCCATTACCATTACGAAGTAGAAACCTACCGCACCTGCTGAAATCATCAGAGACGACTCAAAGTAGGTCACAAGATTACTCAGAGAACCAAAGTTGCCCGGGGTAATGATCTTAAAAATAGCCCACGAAAAAACTGTTAAGGCAATGAGGATAAGATATCCGCCGAATTTACCGGACAGTTTTCTCTTCATGGAGTTTTCATTTTTACCCATAATAAATTACCTCTTCTTAGCATGTTTCTAAAAAAACGGGCCAGCATCGTATTACGACACTGGCCCATAGTGATTTACTTCACGGTTTCTTAAAAACCAGCACTATAATATCAGTACAAACCGATTATTTCGCTGCACGTGCTGCTGCATCTTCGATAGAGATGTTAGCTGCTGTTTCTTTAAGTTCTTCAAAGCTGAGCTGTGACATAGCAACGAGTTCTTCTTTTGTATATGGAAGCTGGTCAACAAAATATTTCTCATATGCTGCATAGTCTTCTGTTGAAGCTACATACAGGTATGGGAATAATACTTCATTGTAAACGCCTTCAAATCCTGTGTAGTTGCCTGTGATTGCATTGTAAACCATCATGAATGCAATAAGCGGATCGCAGTAATGTCCGCCAGATTCACCTGTCATGGATCCGTTAGCAAGTCTTTCGCCAAGGTCCGGAAGGAAGTCTGTAGAAACAACGCTGATCTGTCCAACTTTGCCTGCTGCTTCAACTGCTGAAAGAGTACCAAGAAGAGGTTCTCCGCCGCCGCCTGCAGGGATAAGAGCATCGATGCCAGGATCTGCACTCATAAGAGCGTTAGCTGCCTTAGCGCCGCCTTCTGATGTTGTGCCAGCGTACTGTGGCTCAGAAAGAACTGCAAGATCATCCGGATGTGCTGCGTTCCATGCATCAAGACCTGCCTGATAGCCTTCCCATCTGCCAAGCCATGTAGCATCGCCCTGTTCCCAACCGATAAGACCGATGTCTCTGCAGCCTTTGTCGAGAAGGATGTTCATAAGTGTTTCACCGTTTTCAGGTTCATTCTCATGAACAGCGCCTACATAGTATGGAGAAGCTGTTGCAAGTGCATATACATCAGGATCAGATTCTTCGTTGATGTAACGGAAGAACTGTGCCAGATATACGCCGTTTGCCTGTGCTGTTGCGATAGATGAAGCCATTTCTGAGCTTGCTGAGTTGCAGATGATGATACCCTGGCAGCCTGCTGCTGCAAGAGTTTCAACTGATGCTGTAACCTGCTCTGATACGTGACCCTGGTCAACGTAGATTACTTCTACACCGAGTGCTGAAGCAGCTTCGTCAAGGATACGCTTGCACTGTGATCCGAGAACGTCTGTTGAGCTCCAGATGGAAACACCGATCTTGATGTTTTCTTCTGCTGATGTTACGAGTGCTGTGCTTGCTAACATGGAAATCACGAGAACTGCGCTGATAAGCAAGCTGATAATTTTCTTTTTCATATAACAACCTCCTAAAATTTTGCCACATAATTATTATGTGAACACCTCGTGCACCATTTTAGCATTTTATCAATAATGCCGTCAATCGCCAAAAAATATTTGGTAATTAGTTACAAAATATAGCCCATTATCTCACATATAGTCACAAAGACACAGATTGTTCACAAAAATTTTCTGACCGTTTATTTTGTGTTTTATTGTTTTTTGCTTCTTTTCCTTATGTCATTCTCATGAGACAGCGGGAGCTCTGTAAACAAGGCTCAAACATCCGCAGCTCGCCTATTTTCTTATAAAACTAAACATGAAATGTCCGTGGAAGATGTTTTTTCTCAAATTTCAAAAATGCAAAAGAAAAATCATCCGCAGCGGCGGTATTTTCCTGAATAACCAGATGTTCCAAGATTGACTTATAAAAAACAGCCTGCTGCGGACATGGTCCTCAATATCATTTCCCGAGGAGTGAATCAATCAGTGCCCAGCACTCTGCCTTAGCTTCTTCATCCATCAGATTAATGTCGGTAATATGGCAGCCGGTCACTTCATACAGATGGATATGTTCATTATCGGTTTCAGGCGCTTTCACTGCATACCAGGGATCACTTAAGGCCACTATCTTGATGATATCCTTATCTGTGGTATTCATGAAATTGATCAGTTCTTCACGATATGTTCCGTCATATTCAATTCCGTTGTTTACTACCAGCGGGGCCCAGAGGCGTACCAGAAGATCAGCTTCATTTTCAGGTGGAGTTCTCAGCTCAGCACCAGCTTCTCTCAGATATGTGAAATCTGTCCTCAAGTTTCCCATCTCTGTATAACTCTGGATATAATACGGAGCTATAGCATAGTCATAGGTTACATTACCGACAGCACTCAGGCCTATAAAATAGTTACCGATTGAAATGACTTTATTGAAAAATTCCTCTTCGGTTTCCTCCGGAAGAGCCATAATAGCCTCAAATTCTTCGAAATGAGGGTATGACTGCCAGATGGTCACTCCGAATTCTACTACAGCCTCTTCGTAGGCCTCGTCTTCCGTAACCAGCGGTGAAATATGTAATCCTGCAGCTTCTACCTGACTCATAAACATAGCCTGAACCATATCTCTTGCTCTTGTATCCAGAAGCATCAGCTGCATTGATGTAACAAGGTCTCTCAGCTTTGCGGAGCCTTCTTCACCATAGGCAGGATCCTTTGATCCGATGGTTCTGCTGACATTCTCATACAAACGGGGATCAGCTGTGCCGTCACATAAAGGTGCTACATAAGAAATATATGCATCAATATCATCCGGGAAGTAGTATGCCATGCTTTCCGTTGTATATCCGCCCTTGCTGCCGCCGCAGAATATGGTACTTCCGCCGAGTACCTTGTTCAGCTCTGTGACGATATGATGAAAGTCCTTTGATGCGTTCTCAGATGTCATATACTCCCAGTACTTTGTGTCATCAAGGCTTAATCCTTCCGGAACACTGTCGCCGAAGAAGCGGTATTCCAGATCCACAAAATTACAGTCATATCTGTTTTTGAGGTCGTCACGGACATCAGCAGTCTCCAGGGCTCCCGGAGCAAGTTTGTCCGTGAGGCAATATCCGCTTGTATTGTAGCAGGTTACATCTGCAGTTTCAGAATATCCCACGAGCACGCGCTGGGGAAATGTTCCCTCTTCGGGATTATCCCAGTTGATGGGCTGTTCAAACACAACAACATATCTTCCCTGAAAGCGGTCTGCTGCCTTATTTTCCTCACTCACTTCAACAGGTGTGACGGTTATCACGCCATCCAGGCTGCGGAGCTGTTCAACCAGGTCTGCAGAAGATGCTTCGGCTGTGACATCAGCAGCTTCTTCCGCCCCCTCGGCAGCATCAGTTACAACTGTCCCTACAGTGTCCGGTGCCGCTTCGTCAGCGTAAACACCTGCAGCGAGGCTGCAGCAGATCATCATTGCTGCCAGCAATAATGCTGTTAATTTCTTAATACTGAATTTCATTTTCTGTCCTCCTGAAAAAAATGCGGTACCGGCATCAGCCCGGACACCTCTATAAATATTATTTTTTTCCTTTTATGTAACTCAAGTTCCCAATACTCCGGTGATTGCTTCCCGGCCGGGAATTTCCCACAGCAGATTCTATAACTTTTTCTGAATAATCTCAACCTGAAACTGCCGGCCCGGCTGCCTGCTGTTTTCGCCCGGGAGCACTTTCAGAGCCGGCGGTTTCTTTCTTCTTCCATGTAATAATATACGGCCGTTTCACAACGGCCGTAATATATATTATCAGTTTTTAATGCTCTGCTCTGCATTTAATTATTTTATTGTTCTGACTGTCTTTAATTATTGAGTAAATCTCTGAAAAGATCAACTGTATTTGCTCCGGTCTCCTTTAACGGTCCTACCTGGTATGCTGCAGAACGTCCCATTTCCGGATCGCCTGACATTACTTCTCCGTCTGTGTAGGTTAATTCTACCGCACCGCCCTGAAGCTTGAAATTGCCTGCATAGCTGTAGGTTGTGTAAGATTCTTCATCTATAACACCTTCAATATACCATTCAGTATATCCGTTGCTGATAGGAGTAAGCATCTCTTTGTAGATCATATTGCCGTCAGTAAGAAGGTCTGTGTATGTCCACTCAACATTTCCGTCATGAATACTTCTGATGGTTACAGAGAGCTGTCCGCCCCATGGATCACTGTTGTAGAACTGGTATCCTACGTATTCCGGTTCCGGTTCAGGTTCAGGCTGGGGTTCAGGTTCAGGCTGAGGCTGTGTTGTTGAGAGATATGCAGATGCTGCATAACCGACTACACCATTGAAGTTTACTCTTCTCCACCCGTTGTCAACGCCGTTGTGAAGAACTGTACCTGTTACTGTTACCTGTGATCCGAAAGGCATGAGAGCGATGAGCCCTTCTTCCGGTGAACCGCCTGCTCTCAGGTTGAGCCCTTCTTTGCTGGTTACCCATGCTGTGTAGTTTTCATCTTTTACAGTGAAATTATCCTTCTGGATCTTTTTATGTTCCAGCATCTCTGCTGTTATCTTTCCTGTATCAACCTTAACAGAATCAACTGCCTCCTTGATGACATCCTTATCATCTGCTTCCTTGCCTAATCCGGAAACGATAACTACGTATTTATCATCGCTGGTTGTTGTTTCATAAGCTACTGCATAATCCTTGTCTGCCGTTACTCTTGCAGGAAGTTCTGCATCGGCCTTGTAGAAGTTTACTGTTATCATGCAGTCACCGTCGGAGATTGCTTCATTGAACTGTTCTGCAGTAATCTGCTTCCACTCGTTATTCGGAACTTCAATCGTTACCGCCTGATCCGATGTTGTCAATTTGATTTTCTCCTCAGGCTTTGCCGGTTCTGCTGCAAATACTGACATCGCCATCGCCGCCGTCATCAATGCTGCCAATGAAATACCTAAAACTTTCTTTTTCATGTCATTCTCCTTTCGCTTATTCATCATCAATCTGTATATTTATCATCAACCTCAGCCGATGTTATCTTTACCTTATTGATGGTTATTTTTCTGTTTGTTTCATGAATGTTTTCTGTTTTCTTTCTGTTGTTTTCTCCTTACGTCTGAATTGTATACAATATACAGTATCCAGTCAATAGCTTTGATAATCTTTTCACAAATACTTCACAATTCCCTGCAAAAGGCCAGTTTATACAGATCAAATGCCGCTGCAGACGCTGGTTTCCGGCTGGCCTGAGTGGCATAATGGTACGATGAAAAAGCAGTACCGTTGCGGGTCTGAGGTGCACACCACCCCTGAAATCCGGGAATTGACCCAGGTCATGAAAAAAACTGCAGAAGATCCGAAGATCCTCTGCAGCCTGTGCCTTAAACCGAACCTCGGCACACACTTTTCAGCAGGTTTTCTGCAGGGCAGTTTTTTAAGAAATTTTCATATGTAAGGGACGAATCCACTAAGCCATCAATAAACATTAACCGATAACGGATAACCGATAACAGATAATCTATTTCAATGAACAAAAACATCTGATGTGCCAAATTCGATCCAGCCCTGCACGGATATTTAATTTTAAATGTCAGCCTCAGCCTTTACAGCCGGTTCTGCAGACGGCCTTACTTTCAGATCTCAACATCAAACTGCACAGTCTGGTTGTATCTGTCCAGCGCCATCTGCATCTCCATAATAGTCCGGGATACGGTCTCATAATCCTTCTTTACCACATCCGGATCATAGTTAATATATTTGTATTCAGGAACTGTATTCCTGGACCCATAGGAATACTGTTCCACTCTTGCCTTGGGAAGCTGCTTGCGCATCCCGTCAAGAATGGCCTTTCTCTTATTTAACTGTGCCATTCTGATAAGGATAGTATCTACGCTCATCTCCTTATCACCCACCTGCACCTTTGCCAGTGCATTTGTCACATTGATCGCATGCTTTATTGCTGCGATCTTCTCATCAATCTCAGCAATAACAGCTGCAGTCTCTGCATAATCATACTCAGGCACAACAGGTTCCTCGTTAACAGCTGCAACGTATGTACTGGACGCTGCCTCCCTGTTTGTCCAGAATGTCTTATCCTCTTCCAGACTCTTAAGCATCTTGTTTGCATATGCTGATGTCATTTTCTGCATGTCTCATACCTCCGTTTTTATCTTATCTCTCTCGTTCCGATTTCATCTTAATACATAAGGAATGATCTGTCATTGAACCTGTGGTTTAAAATAATTTTCCCATAAATGAACAACATCCCCGTCAATGACGAGGATGTCTTCAATACTTGTATGCAGCATTCTGCTTAATATTATAAAATTATCCAAACTCGGCAGTGACCTGCCTGCAATCCATTTGTAGATTGCCTGGGGATTTTCAAACCCCATTGCATGCTGTACGTCCTTTACAGTGTACCCGTTGTCAATAAGCAGCCTTTTAATCTGTTTCCCGGTCTCACCCTGACGGATTGACAAATACATTGGTTCCATAAATCTTCACCTCCGTAATATTCTCACATTCCGAATCACAATTATCAGCCACGGAATTTTATTATAACAGAGTTATCCATAAAAGTCACTAAACCTGCGGTTTAAAATGAACGGATTATCATAACTTTTATCTCAGATGCCGTATATTCCTGCGATCAAAAGACTCCGCCGATATATGCGGAGTCTTCAAATATACTGTAATACTGTCGGGGCAGAAACGGAAATTTATGATTATTCCACTGTATCCGGATCAACAGTTCTTTCCAGAACAATTACTCTTGCGTCCTCAGCTAACGGTCCCACCTGGTATGCTGCGCCGCCGCCTTCATCGCTTACAGAAACCATCGCTCCGTCGGTGAGTGTAATAACAACTTTTCCATCCTTAAGGGCAATAGATCCTTTGTAGCTGAATGTCTGTTTTACACCTGAATTATCATCATTAACTTCGCCTTCAGCCGTGAATTTACCGTTCTTCAGTGCTATCGGTCCGACTTCCGCAAATGCCATTGTTTCATAAATCAGGTCGGTATATGTGAATGTAAGAAGACCGTTTTCAAGTTTTCTGAGGGTTACCGATAATATGCCGCCCCACGGATCCTTTCCGGCATACTGGTATCCTATACAGTCAGCATACTGAGCATCTGCAGAAGGATCCATTATCCCGTCAGCCACTTTTTCAAGATGGGATGTATTTCCCCAGCCTTTCTGTCCATTGTATGTGATATATGCCCAGTCAGCGACAACAGCTTCAGCACATACAACTGTATCTTCCGGAACAACTCCAAAGGAACATGAATCAACCTTGGCATCTGTTCTTAAATTCATACTGTCGGAAGGAGTGTTTCTGACAACAGTATAGTACGTAGGGTCAATTCTTCCGTATGAAGGTTCAGCTACTGCAATTTCACCGACAACTTTTGTATACCTGAGGGCTACCCAGCCTGAATTACCATTGTATGAAGTATGCCCCCAACCGGTAGTGGTATAAGCATCGAAATCAAGCACTGTACCTTCCGGAATGATACAATAGCGGGATGTACCTGCAGACGGACCTGATTTAAGTGCGAGGCCCTCGCCATTTGTATCGTAAACACCGGCGCGGAAGTTCTCTTTGATCTCATTTATCACAAGATGGTACGTATTCACCCAGCCATTGTTTCCGTTATATGATGTGTATGCCCATTCTCCGCAGATAGCAGATACCAGAACAACGGTACCTTCCGGAACCGGGCCAAATGTTGATGAATTAATCTTCGGACTGACTCTCAATTCCAGACCTTCATAGCCGGTACCGGATACTCTGTAGTTTACAGGGCTGATTTCTCCGTATGTCGGTCTGTCCGCAGTACAATTTCCGCGTACCTTTGTGTACTGAAGGTTGATCCAGCCTTCAGCACCGCCCTGATTGATCAGTCCCCATCCGTTGTCGGAAATCTGAGTAACTGTAACCCAGTTTTCATCATTGAGTGCACCGACTTTTTCCGAATCAGATGTCGGTCTTGCTCTGATAATAAGGCCTTCAGGATCACCTTTTGTATAAATGTCAACCTGATACGGCACTGTTGCTGCAAAAACAGACATGCCGGAAAACGCACATGTCNGCGCGATAACCATAGCCGCTGCAATTGATAAAATTTTCTTCATTGTGTTACTCCTTTTTTTGTATTTTCAGATATAATATAATCTTATTTTTTCCCTGAAAAGCCTCAATTTTGAACAAATTTATTGAAGACAATTGTCGGTTGTGCTAGAGTCAAAAAGTCAAAGTTTAAATGCTGTTTGCATATAAAAAGGGAGAAAAAGAAAATGGATTTAAAGCACAGGGCAGAGAGATTTGCTTTTAAGAAGGTACTTGACAGTCTTATCGACAAAGGGATCAAATCAGCTCAGGCAGGGGAAGGCCTGGAGTTCGCCGACGAACTTTTAAGCTTTGTTGGAAAGATTCAGAAGGATTCATGGAAACCTACCACTTATGCTGCACTTCAGGATATCATCCACAATCCGGAATCCAAATATCATAAGTTTGCAATGAATCTTTTCAGGAATGTTGAGCCGAATATTCTTAAGACCTATATTCTTAATGCTTTTTATGAAAGCGGATTCAGAGGCTATCAGCTTACTAAAAAGATGTCAGCAAAGTATGACTGCAACATCCCGTGGGTTGTTCTGATCGACCCTACCACCGCATGCAATATGAACTGCAAGGGCTGCTGGGCTGCAGAATACGGCCATCAGCTGAGCCTGACATACGATGAGATAGATGATGTTATCGAGCAGGGTAAGGATTTCGGCATGCACGCTATAATGTTCACAGGCGGCGAACCCATGCTCAGAAAGAAAGACATCATAAAGCTTGCTGAAAAGCACTATGATGATGCTTTCAACATTTTCACAAACGCCACCCTGATCGATGAAGATTTCTGCAAGGAAATGGTAAGACTCGGCAATATCATGCTTTCAATCTCTGTTGAAGGTTTTGAAGATGCAAACGACGGACGCCGCGGCGACGGCCACTTCCAGAAGGTTCTCCGGGCAATGGATCTTCTTAAGAAATACCGCATTCCTTTCGGATGCTCTATCTGCTACACAAAGGCCAACGTTGATGTAGTGGCAAGCGATGAGTTCCTTGACATGCTTATTGAAAAAGGATGTATATTCATCTGGTACTTCCATTATATGCCCATTGGAGCAGGTGCAGATGTTAACCTTCTTCCGACTCCTGAACAGAGAGCATATATGAAACACCGTATCCGTGAGATCCGTAATCTTGAAGGCGGCAAAATGGTATTTGCCATTGACTTCCAGAATGACGGCCAGTTCGTAAACGGATGCGTTGCCGGAGCAAAGATCTACTTCCATATCAATGCTGCCGGTGACATCGAACCATGTGCATTCGTTCACTATTCAGACAGCAATATCCGTACAGACAGACTGCTGGATGCATTCCAGAAGCCGCTGTTCAAGGCATATCGTGCACACCAGCCCTTCAACGAGAACCAGCTCCGTCCGTGCCCGATGCTTGAAAACCCTGAATACCTGCGCTCAATGGTAAAGAATGAGTCCAATGCTCATTCAACAGACGTTGCATCTCCTGAGGATGTTGATGTGCTCTGCGACAGAACTACTCCGTACGCTGAGGAGTGGGCAAAGAAAGCCGATGAACTCTGGGAAGAAGAACAGGGTTATATCAAAGAGCGTGCTGCCCAGAACGACAAGCTTAGAGAAGAAGCCAGTAAAACCGGCAAGAGCTTCTATTAAGGACAGAATCATATACAGCGTAAAAAGAGCAGCCCCTAAGGACTGCTCTTTCTTTTTCTCTTTTTGTTACTGGAGATCTCCTCTGAAAAGATCGATCGTATTGGCACCGGTTTCTTTTAACGGTCCTACCATGTGTGATGCAGAACGTCCTGTTTCAGGATCGCCTTCCATGATCTCACCGTCTGTATATGTAAACTCTACAATACCGTTCTGAAGCTTCCAGTTACCTGCATAACTGTAGGTCATGTTCGTTTCCGGATCCAGTTCACCTTCGATATACCATTCGGTGTATCCGCTTGTGTAAGGAGTATACATCTCTTTGTAGATTGTCATGCCGTTGTCTAATCTGTCTGTAAATGTCCATTCAACATTACCGTCGTAAACGCTTACGAGTCTTACAGTGATATTTCCGCCCCATGGATCTGAGTTAAAATACTCATGTCCGAAATAGCTTGGGTCTACTTCCGGCTGCGGCTGCGGTTCCGGCTGAGGCTGAGGCTGAGGCTGTGTAGTTGAAAGGTATGCACATGATGCATATCCTACAATACCGTTGAAGTTGATCTTTCTCCAGCCATTGTCTTCGCCGTTATGAAGAACTGTACCGATTACTGTTACCTGTGATCCGTAAGGCATGAGAGCAACAACCTTGTCTGCGCCTGTGCCGCCGTCTCTTAAGTTAAGGCCTTCCGGTGCAGTTACCCATACAGTGTAGTTTTCATCTTTTACAGTGTACTCGTCTTTGATGATAGCCTTATGAACGAGCATTTCGTCTGTGATCTTTGCAGGATCAGCTTTTACAGATGCTGCAATGGCTTTGATCATATCCAGATCATCTGCTTCTTTGCCTAAAGCTGAAACGATCATGACAAATTTGTCATTGCATGTTGATGCTTCGTAAGCTACAGCAAAATCATCATTTGCCAGTACCCTTGCAGGAAGTTCTGCATCGGTCTTGTAGAAGTTGATTGCCACCATGCAGTCGCCGTCAGAGAGTACTTCGTTGAAGCCGTCACCCGGGATCTGCTTCCAGTCAAGGCTCGGAATTTCAACTGTTACTGCCTCGTCGGTAGTAGTTAATACTACTTTTTCCTGTGCAGATTCTTCTGCAGGCTGTGCTGTCTCTGCTGCCAGTGCTGACATTGCCATTGCAATTGTCATTACCGAAGCCAGTAAAACGCCTAAAAATTTCTTGCTCATTTTTCTTTTCCTTTCTTCTCATTAATGAATACAGAATTCATTTAGTCGGTTTCATTATATGACAATAAAATAACTGTGGTCAACCTCAATGCTTTAATTTTATGATTGTCCATACAAGGTAAAGCATATCCCACCATTGATCCGCTGGTATTCCCCGAAAACCTGTGCTACCATATACAGCAATCATTGTATTTCACAATAGTCGGGCAGCAGGAAAGGACTTTAAACATGAGTAAATCTTCATGCTCTTTAATTTTTACAGGCGATATCGGATTCGATAAATATATGGACGGAAAATGGGAAGACGAACACCTTCTTTCCGACGACATGCTCTGTTTTTTTAAAAGTGCCGATCATGTTGTTGCCAATGTTGAAGGTGCCCTTATTGACGCTGAGGATAACGGAAGTCATGGCGTTTTTTTTCACAGCATGAATCCTGAAGCAGCTTCGGTCCTCAGAAAAATGCAGGCTGATATCTGGAGCTTTGGGAATAACCACACTATGGATGCAGGCGCAGAAGGAATCCTCAGCACCAGATCAATCGCCTCCGAAATGGGAAGCCTTGTATTCGGTGCGGGAATGAATGAAGCAGAAGCCTCAGAACCGGTGTACCTTGATGAAGCCGGCGGAATCGGAATGTTTGGAGTTTCCTATATGAACGAATGTATTCCGGCCACTGAAAATACCCCCGGTATCTTTCGCTGGGATAACCTGGAATACATAAAAGAAAGAATTCATGAAATCAAGTCAAAATGCCGATGGTGCATCGTTGTCAGTCACGGCGGTGAAGAATTTGCTCCGCTTCCTAACCCGTACACAAGAGACCGGTATCTGAAATTCCTGGAATTTGGTGCGGATATCGTTGTTTCCCACCATCCCCATGTTCCTGAAAACTATGAAACATTTGATAACGGAAAAGCCATATTCTATTCTCTGGGGAATTTTATTTTTGATACAGATTACCAGCGTGCACATGCTTATACGGATACAGGAGTATTGCTTAAACTGTCATTCACCGAAAATGCATTCACCTTCGAAGGCAAAGGTACCCATATCGACAGAAACAGTGAACGTATCAGCCTGTGTGAATTACCTGCTGTATTCGCCGATATCAATGATAAGGAATATACCCTTCTTGCACCGCTTTCAGCCAAAGCATTTGTCAGAGAAGAGATGCGGAAAATGATCTATCTTGAACCGGAAAAATATTCCCATGCCTCCGAAGAAACATGGGATTCTTACTTTTTCAGTACCGAACCGGACGGATATTACGAAAACGAACACATGGATCTGTCAGTTATAGTACCTTTTTCCAGGCTTGCCGACAATGATGACTGGAAAAACAGCAGACTCGAAAAAGTCAAGGATTATATATTAAAGCTTTTATAATACTTCTTTTAAAACTCTTTCAGCATTTCCATGGAAAATTTTCTCAATCTCATTTTCCGTGAAATGCTGTTTTTTAAGTTCCCGCTCAAGCATCGGAAGACATGAAGCGTCGTACATTTCCAGATCGCCTTCAATTCCGTCAAAATCACTGCCAAGTCCTAATATATCAATACCGCCGACATTCTTTATGTACGCAGCATGTTTTGCCATAAATTCAACTCTGGAGCGTGGATTTTCTCCTTCTTCAAGGAAGGATGCACAATAATTGAGACCGGTTATACCGCCCCGTTCTGCTATGACCCTGATCATGTCATCCGTAAGATTCCTGCAATGACCGCACAAGGCTCTTGCATTGGAATGACTGGCAATAAACGGCTTCTTTGTGTGTTTAACTACATCCCAGAAGCCCGCATCAGAAAGGTGACTTACGTCAATAAGAATTCCCAGGCGTTCCATTTCCTGTACAAATTCAATTCCCTTATCTTTAAGGCCATTCTTAGTGTCAGCTGCACAAGGGTAAACGATCGCTGCATTTCCCGGAACGGAATTAGGGTATGCGAGTTCATTCTCATAATTCCATGTCAGAGTCATGATTCTTACACCCAGTTCATGCATGATCCGAAGGACTGAGGTATTACCCTGACAGCACCCGCCTTCTTCGATTGTAAGAAGTGCGCTGATCTTACCTGCTTTTTTATTTTTTTCATAATCATCCCAGGTGAATACCTGAGCAATATCATCATGGTATTGTTTCAGCATATCATGAAACAGATCAACCTGTTCCAATGCGGTTACCAATGGATTGTACGGGTCTCCAAGATTGATAAACAATGCAAAACACTGCATGGCATAATCACCTTTTTTAAGTTTTTCAAGATCAATCTGGAGCTCATTCTTACCAAAATCTATTTTTTCGCCACGGTATACCCCGTGACGCAATTCACTTAAAGTATCGCAATGAAAATCAATTACTTTCATTTATCTTACACCTCCGACAGCATAAAGACTCTCCAGCAGATCAGCCCGGAACAGTTCATGTTCAGGCCTCAGGCTATTATACACAACGCCATTGCTTCCGGCTCTTCCTGTTGAGTGGATATAGAGTCCGTCCCCGGCGTACATCGCTATATGTCCGGGAAAATACAGGGCATCTCCCGGCCTCATCGATCCATCATCCAGATTGCAGAGATCAAAATGACCATCTGTCATCTTTATATCCAGTCTTTTGATCGGATAGCCTCTCACAATTGAAGCATCCCGGTAAATTACAATACCCGCCATTAAATAGCACATACTTACCATTCCGGAGCAATCAATGCCTGAGCTGCTGCGGCCTGCCCACCTGTACTGAGTTCCCAGATAAGACTCAGCCAGTTTAAGCAGTTCCGAACGGAATGCCTCTTCGCTTCCTCCGTAATATTTATCAAGGATTTTCTTAAGTTCAAATCCTTCCTGTCCTCCCTTTTCACCGGCACGAAGCTTAACTGCCATTTCCTGTCTGTCGGTAAGATCTTCGGGATCCGCCCAAAGCAAAGAATCGTCATATCTTTTCTCTGACAGCCGGACAAGAGGAACATACCCTTCATTTCCGTCAGCCAGAGAAACTTTGATCCATCCGTCTTCTTCAGAACCTGCAAGAGGTTTAACTGCCGAACCCCTTGGAAGGCTGAGGATGAGGGATCCGTGTACAGTCGGTGCCGTAAGTACATCGGTCCATACAGCATTGGTAACACTCAGGCCATCCAGCCAGGACCTTACCCCGGCCTCATCTGTGATGATCAGGTCGTCCTTTCTGATGCATCCTGCGTAGCCATAGGATGACACAATATTCATCCAGCCATCCTGCTCGCCAAGTATCTGACAGGTACATCCGTAAAGTCCCTGATCTGCCATATTGGAAATCAGCTGCCCTTTATCATTATATTCTTTCACAGAAGTCCCGAGGCATACAAATACCTCGGGTTTATTATAAATTCCGTATTTCATTTTATTTATCCCATTCACCAACATGGTGACATGCGCATTTTCTGCCGCCGAAATCTCTTAATTCCGGTTTTACTGTTCTGCACTC
>JABUTA010000359.1 GCA_021443845.1 Parasporobacterium sp. | reverse complement strand
GGACAGTGGCTGAAGTTCGCAGCACTCTGTATAGAGTTTGAAACAACGCTGATGTTCTACTATATAACATATGCCCTGTATAACGGCATGGCGCCGAACGATGCACCTATCATCATATGGGTGGCTGCAGTGGCTATCACCATAGTGCTGTTTGCCAGATGGGACCTGGCTCAGGCACGAAAGATTAAAGAAACCAATGTAAGAAAGAAATAAAATAAAATATTATCAGATATTTCAGGAGGGGTTGTAAAATGAAAAAGGTAATGAACGCACCGGAGACATATGTTGACGATATGCTCAAAGGAATCTATGCAGCACATGCAGACAAGGTTAAATGCGCCGAGGGCGATCTTCGCTGCTACTGCACAGCCAACAAAAAAGAAGGCAAGGTTGCCATTATCACGGGAGGCGGTTCGGGACATCTTCCCCTGTTCCTGGGATATGTAGGCGATGGCCTTATTGACGGATGCGGAGTAGGCGGAGTTTTCCAGTCACCATCACCTGAACAGATATATAATATATCAAAGGAAGTTGAAGCAGGTGCAGGTGTTCTTTATCTTTACGGCAACTACACAGGGGATATCATGACATTTGATATGGCCACAGATATGTGTGATATGGATGACATTGTATGCAAGAGCATCGTAGGTGCTGATGATGTAAACTCACATGCCAATGTTGAGACCCGCCGTGGTGTGGCTGGTATTTACTTCATGTTCAAGGCAGCAGGTGCAAAGGCTGATGAAGGCGGCGACCTTGATGCGGTGCTGGCAGCAGCCCAGCTGGCAAAGGACAATACCCGCACAGTAGGTTTCGCATTTTCTCCATGTATCATCCCTGAAGTAGGACATCCGAACTTCGAACTGGCTGAAGATGAGATGGCCATGGGAATGGGCATTCACGGTGAACCGGGCATCTGGAACGGACCGGTAAAGACCTCCAGAGGAATAGCTGAGGAATCCCTTGACACACTGCTGGGAGATATGCCGGTAGCAGAGGGTGAAGAAGTATCGATACTTATAAACGGCCTGGGAGCAACCTCCATTGAGGAACTTTACATCCTCTCTAACGATGTGAGGGAGATACTTGCTTCCAGGGGTATCGGCATTTATAAGACCATAGTAGGTGAATATGCCACATCTATGGAAATGGCAGGGGCATCAATTTCCATCTGCAAAATGAATGATGAACTTAAGGGATATATGGATCACCCTGTAAATACTCCGTTCATCTGCCAGAAATAAGCCTTAACAGCGAAAGGAAAAATATATGGAAAAGATTACATTTGAACAGATTCCGGAAATGTTTGACGTTGTGGGAAAACTGTTCATAGATAAAAAAGACGAACTCTGTGCAATGGACGCTAAACTCGGCGACGGGGATCTGGGCCTTACCATGAGCAAAGGCTATGGAGAACTTCCGGGCATATTAAGAGCAGAAAGTGCCGGCGCAGCCGGAGATATCGGCAAGCTCCTTCAGAAGGGCGGCATGAAGATGCACACGGTCATGAAGTATTATGTGGGC
>JABUTA010000358.1 GCA_021443845.1 Parasporobacterium sp. | reverse complement strand
AATTGGCCCAAAACGAAAAGTTTGTCAAATCAAAACAGCTGGGCTGGGGCCTTGTTTCCGATGAAAGGTTCTGCGACGGACTGTATTTCGCTAAGTCCCTTCGCATGATACGCAAGATAATGCGAAATCCGGCAGCACTGGAAACGCCGCTTTCCGCCATAGTCCCGGATTGTGAATAGATTTTATATAATTACTTCGGCAGGAGATTCGCTCTCCTGCTTTTTTTATGCATATTCACAGATTTTGGCACTTTTTTGATTGAAAACAGCCTTTTAAGCATTTGCCCCCATAAATACAATTATTATGTCTATATTTTGGGACAATAGTATTAAAAGGAGGAGAAGATGAAATCTACAAAGTATTTCACTAAGAAATTACTTGCGCTTTTAGTTGCTCTGGCAATGACAGCTATGCTTGCAGCATGCGCAGGTAACAGCGGCGGCAGCACCGAAGCTACCAGCGAAGCTCCTGTGGAAACTCAGGCAGCGGCAGCTTTCGAACAGACCGTTACGCCAAACTATCTGGGAACCTTCATTCCGACATTTTCATCAAGAAGCGGGGATTCTTACACCGTTGGTCTTTATGTAAAAGGAAATGAAGTGGTTGGTGATTATTCATATCTCTCAGATTTTGCCACAGCCGATCCGGCAAATGGAGTTACCGTATCAGACATCAGCATCGATGCTTCAGGTACCGGCTTCACAGCAATCGCTGTTCAGGGAACCGGTGATGAGAAGTCAACCGTTAATATCAGCAATGTTGATATTAAGGCATATGATGACTCTGACGGAACAAATGCATGTGACTTCACAGGACTTGGAACAGTAATCGTTGCTTCGGGTGCAGGTGAGAATGCTCACAGCGTAGTTAACGTTGATAATGTAAATATCGAAACCAAAGGTTTCGTAAGAGACGGCATCATCGTTGACGACTATTCAGATGCAATCGTTACCAATTCAACCATTACTACTTATGGTGCTAACCCTCTTACAGATTCATATCCTACTTATATGAATACTGCTAAGCAGGCATACATGCTTTCACCTCCATGGATCATGTCATTCCTCGGTGGTGCAAGAAGTGCTAACGTACTTGGTGACTACAGCTCACTTTCAGTTATTGATTCTGACGTTACAACAGGCGCCTGGGCTGTTCTTTCAACAGACGACTGTACAGCTCCTGTAGTTAACGTTATCAACTCAAGCATCAACATTGAGCCTGCCACATCAGAGTATGGCATGAACGGCGGCGCTGAACTTTTCGGTTATGATTATGCTTACGGTTCAGGCTACGGTACATATTCAATCGGTGGTGCTAATGAGTATTTCTACGGCGCAGAATTCAACGGCGTTACAATGGCAACTGTTATGACAGGAACCGGCGAAACATATTACGGACCTTCATACAGCGGACTTACACTTAAGAACGGTACAGGCGAAGACATTTATACATACAATGGCGAAGCTAAGAATACCGTTGTTAACGGCGTTAACGGTGTTATGGATCATCAGGGCGGCACAGCTGTTC
>JABUTA010000357.1 GCA_021443845.1 Parasporobacterium sp. | reverse complement strand
ATGCAGCGTCCTCAGGGAAGTGCACGGCCACAGCAGGGCATGCAGCGTCCTCAGGGAAGCGCACGTCCGCAGCAGGGAATGCCGCGTCCACAGGGAAGTTCACGTCCGCAGCAGGATATGCCGCGTCCTCAGGGGATGGGTCATCCGCAGGGAAATATGAACCGCACCAATTTACCTGCTTCATCCGCAGGAAGGTTATCACGCGGAAAATCCGGTCCGGGTTCAGGTGCTCACGGAAATAAGTGACATATTAATACGGATATATGATGGCAGCACAGAAAGAGCGTTATACACCCGGCGGGAATTATCCTGTCGGGTTTTTAATATTTTCTGATAGTTATTATACCATTAAAAGAAATCATGTGTCACCGGTTGACTGTTTACCGGAAAGGTAAAATATGTTTCAGGATACGGCTCGTTTTCCAGCGTGAAATGCCACCATTCTTCCCGCAGAGGACGAAAGCCTGCACTGACCATTACATTTCGTAAAAGCATGCGGTTGGAAATCTGCTCTTTGGTCAGGGTGTCAGTATAGCTCGGATGGGACAGTTTCCCAAAATAATCAAAGGGACCGCCCATATCAAGGTCCTTACCTGTTGCATCATCAAATATAGTCAGATCAAGAGTGCTTCCTCTGCTGTGTCCGGATTGCTTCGCAATATATCCCTGAGAAAACAGAAGCTCCTTATCAATTTCCGGATAGAAGTATTTCTTCATCTTTGTGTCCTGAGGATCCTGAGCCCAGCGCACGAAATGATCCACTGCCATCTGTGGGCGGTATCCGTCAAAAATGCGGAAGCGGTACCCCATATGTTTTAATTCATCAGCAGCTTTTCGTAAGGCAGCAGCAGCTTCCCGTGTTATAAGGATAACTGGCTCTTCATAGCCGTCGATCCTTGAGCCTACGAAGTTATACTCGCTGTAGTAACGCACTTCAAGGATTGCTTCAGGAATGACATCGGTAATAAGAACGAAGCCGGACGGATCATCAGGTCCCTGGGACCTGGTCTGTTCATTACTGCCGGTATCAGCCGGGGCAGCTGCAGTGTTCTGACCAATTTCTGCTTCCGTGGTCTGAACGGCAGCTGACGTTTCAGCAGTCGATGCTGCTGAGCTGAATGCACTAAAGGCACATATAAGCAATGTGAGGAAGATAACTGATAACCGGTAAGAGTGCTTTTTCATAATTTAACCATGCCTTCAGATTTATTATCATGCATATAAGGATTCTGAACATATATTATAAACAACTCTTAATTGTAGGGCAATCCGAATTGCCGGCAAGAATATTAAGAGTGCAGGAAATGCGGCATATGTAATTTCTGTTGCGACTTCAGAAGATATGAGTGATGCAGTAAAGTATACAGTTCCTGAATCAGCCAATGAAAGCGGCGTTTACAACTACGCTGTACAGAATATTTATCTGGGTCGGACATATTATTTCAACATAACTGCCGATGGGGATAAAGTCAGTGATACACATACATTTACAGTTGATGAAGTGCCTCCGAGAAATTTAGCTGTTGG
>JABUTA010000356.1 GCA_021443845.1 Parasporobacterium sp. | reverse complement strand
ACTTCTCTGGCAGTTGGCGATTTGCTAACTCCCCAGGCCGCTAATGGCATTTTGGCTAAGAATGGTGCTACTACCGCCGATATGCAGTGGCAGGTTGTTAAGGTTTATACCACTCCTGATAATCAGCCCGGCGTCAAGCTTATGCGTATTAAGTAATTTAGGAGAAAGGAGAAATAAAGAATATGATGAAGTATGAAGATTTACTGGCTTTAACTAAAGCTTTAGCTAAGGCTGATCCTGCTGCTCCTATTGCTTATAGCTGCAACGGCACTAATCTTAGCTATGATGCTCTGAATGAGACTGCTCGCAGAGAGTTTAATGAGCTGTGCAGTAATGGTGATGGCAACTTTAATTTTAACGTATATGAGCAGAACAGACCTTTGATTTTCAGAATTATTTCTGAGACTATTGATGAAGTTCTACCCAAGAAGGTCGAAAAGCGCTATGAGCAATTCGCTGAGACTAAGGTCTTTGCTCAGGGCGACCGCCCCTCTTTCCGCAAGCCTGTTAATGTGCGCAATCGCGCTAAGCAGTTTATCACTCGTGCTGGTCTGTCTGGCATGTATGAAGTCTTTAAGATTCCTGCAAATGTTGATGAGGCTTTTGAGGTTCGTACCAGCGCAATTGGCGGCGCCGCCCAGGTTGGTCTGGAAGAGTGGCTAGATGGCCGCGTTGATTTTAATGTCCTGATTGACATTGTTATGAGTGGTATGGACGAACTGATTTATAAAGAAGTTGCCGCTGCTCTGAAGGCTTCTATCAATCAGCTTCCTCCCGCCAACCGCGTTGCTGTTGCTGGCTTCGATGAGGATGCTATGGATCGTCTGATTATGATTGCTTCTGCTTATGGTACTCCTGTTGTTTACTGTACTTATGAGTTTGCTGTTAAGATGATTCCTCAGCAGGCATGGCGCTACAGCTCTGACATGAAGAATACCCTGTGGCAGAATGGCCGCTTTGCTGATTATAAGGGCACTCGCGTTGTGATTCTGGATCAGGGCTTCGAGGATGGCACCAACACTACCAAGGTTATTGATCCTGGTTATTGCTGGGTTATTCCCACTACCGCTAATGGTAAGCCTGTTAAGATTGCCTTTGAGGGCGATACTATTCTGAAGCAGCGTGAGAACTACGACAACTCTACTGAGATTCAGGTCTACAAGAAGGTTGGCGTTATTTGCATTCTGTCTAATGATATTTGCTGCTATGTTGATACCGCTCTCCGTGGCGATATGACTACTTGGCATCTGAATGGCTATCATGCCGTCCAAGATACTTACGGCTAATATCTAAGACTTTAAATATCTCTGAGGGGGGAAATATCTCCCCTCAGACTGGAGATAAAGGAGTAAAAAATGGAAGAGAATAAGATGTATAAAATTAAAAATCGCAGCGCGGGAGTAGTTGTATACTCTGTTCCTGAGCTAAGAATTCGCAGAGAGATTCGGCCAGGTCAAATTATTGATGTTAGTTATGATGAACTTGAAAAATTAAGCTTTATACCTGGCGGAAAAAGCCTTATGAAAGATTA
>JABUTA010000355.1 GCA_021443845.1 Parasporobacterium sp. | reverse complement strand
TGCTGAAATTATTGTATTTATACTGTACTTCGTCCTCCTGTTCGGAGTAAGTATGATTTTCTTCTTCAACGGATCAAACAAAGGTGAGAAAGATTACTTCCTCGGCGGTCGTTCAATGGGTCCATGGGTTACTGCAATGTCTGCTCAGGCCAGCGATATGTCAGGCTGGCTCCTCATGGGTCTTCCTGGATCGGTTCTGGCCTTTGGATTCGGTCAGATGTGGATCGGTATCGGTCTTGCACTGGGTACTGCAGCCAACTGGATTTTCTGTGCCAAGAAGCTTCGTAAGTTCTCAAAGGCTGCAGGAGACTCCATCACGGTTCCGCAGTATCTGGCAAACAGATTTGCAACAAAGTCCAGGACGCTTCAGATTACATGTGCGATAATCTTCCTCATTGCATTTACTGTATACGTAGCAAGTGCTTTCGTTTCAGGTGCAACTGTATTCACTCAGTTGTTCGATAATATGTCAGAGCAGACTGCGATGATTCTCTTTGCTGTTATCATCGTAGCTTATACATTCCTCGGTGGATTCAAGGCTGTATGCTGGACAGACTTCTTCCAGGGGCTGCTCATGCTCATAGCACTTCTTGCAATTCCAATCGTTATTATATTCACTGAGAACCTGGACACAAGCCTTCTCAGTCAGGTGTATACATACGAGGACGGTGGCTCCGTTGTTGAATGTGTATTCGGTACAGGTCTGTTTGATTCCAGCTGGCAGGATATAGCATCTGGTCTTGCTTGGGGTCTCGGATACTTCGGTATGCCTCATATTATCGTTAGATTCATGTCCATTGAGAAGCCGTCGATGATCAAGAAGTCAGCAACAGTTGCAATAATCTGGGTTGTGCTCACACTCGGTGCCGCATGCGTTATTGCATATATGGGCAGAATGCTCGTTGCAGATGAACTCCTGACGGTAGGTGCTCAGAAAACCGTATTTATAGTACTTGCAAGAAAATACTTCCCGATGTGGATTTCAGGCTTCCTTCTCGCAGCAATCATTGCAGCTGCAGTATCAACTGCTGACTCACAGCTGCTGGTTGCCAGCAGTTCCTTCACTTCAGATATCTATAAGCCGGTTATCAAGAAGAACGCAACAGATAAGGAACTGCTCTGGGTTGGTCGTATCGTAGTAGCAATCGTTGCTATTATAGCCTTCCTCATAGCCTCGTCAAAGGGTGCCGGAGCACAAGCTATTATGGATATGGTAGGCAATGCATGGGGTATCTTCGGTGCTGCATTCGGACCAACCATGATTCTGTCATACTTCTGGAGAAGATTTAACTATGCGGGAGCATGCGCAGGCGTTATCGTAGGTGCTGTAGTGGATATTGCATGGCTGTACTGCCTGTCATCAACAGGTGTATACGAACTCCTGCCAGGTTTCGTATGTGGAGCTATCGCAGCAATAGTTGTTACACTTATTACTCCTGCTCCATCAGCTGAGGTTACTGCAATTTACGATGCAGCGATCAATGCTAGTGATGATGAATAATAAAGAATGCTAATTGACATAATTTTAATGT
>JABUTA010000354.1 GCA_021443845.1 Parasporobacterium sp. | reverse complement strand
GTTTATGGCCACGATGCAGTCTCCTTTCGATTAATTTAGCTGCCCACTGAAGCAATAAGATAATTATCAGGTACATAACGCCTACGATAATCCATACGGTGAAGGAGTCGAATGTACGTGCGATAACATTCTGGGCTTTATTAACCAACTCAGGAAATCCGATAACAGAAAGAATAGATGTATCCTTGAGTGTGATGATGAACTGATTTACGATACTTGGAATCATGTTTTTGATGGCCTGCGGAAGAACTACTCTGAACATTGACCTCCAGTACGGAAGACCAAGGCTTCTTGCAGCCTCCATCTGGCCCGGATCGATTGCCTGGATACCTGCTCTTATGATTTCCGCCATATAAGCTCCGCAGTTAAGAGCAAGACAGATAGAACCTGCTGTAAGAGATGACATTTTAATTCCGGCATTAAATGTATTATTGATAAAATACGTAATACCGAAATAAATAAAGTAAGCAAGTACGATCATCGGCACGCCTCTTATGAGGTTTACGTAAACGATGGAAATCCAATTGCATACTTTATTTTTAACAACACTTAAAAGTCCGAAAATGATGCCCAGGATACAACCGAAAACCAAACCCATAAGTGCAAGCAGCAGAGTCTGACCCATAGCTGTAAAAAGCAGCATTCCATATGAACCAAGAATCTTTATCATAATATACTCCCTAATCTATAAACGCTCACTCAAGGGCACCAATAAGTACTGATGCCCTTGATCAACGTTTAAATTATTAAACTTTTTAAAACTTTTTAAGTTTCGGCAAATGTTTCTTAGCCAAGGTACTTAGCGATGATTTCATCATACTTGCCGCTGTCTTTAAGGTTCTTAAGACCTACATTGAACATATCAACTAACTGCTGCTTGTCAGCATTGAAGATTGCAAATCCATAGTCAGCAGGCATGTTCTCTGAACCTTCTACGAACTGCATGTCAAGGTTTCCTGAAACGATGCTGTACTTCATGATAGGTGTGTCATCGAAGCAAGCGTCAGCTGTTCCTGACATAACTGCCTGATAAATATCAGCTGATGTTGAAAGTGAGCTGATTTCAGCAATGCCGTACTGATCTTTGATTGACTCAACATACTGCTGACTCATTGTACCGTTCTTAACTGCAACGATCTTGCCTGCAAGATCTTCAAGTTTAGCAATTGAAGAACCTTTCTTAACTGCCATACCCTGAGTTGCTGTGTAATATCCGTCTGAGAAAATCCAGCCGTTTTCTTTTCTTTCATCTGTGATTGATGCGCCTGCGATCATACCGTCAGCCTGACCTGACTGGCAAGATGCGATAGCTGCGTCCCAACCGATGTACTGAAGGTCATATGTGAATCCCTGATCTTCTGCGATTGCTGCTAAAAGATCCATGTCGATACCAACGATGTTGCCCTGCTCATCTTCGAATTCGAAAGGTGAGAAACCTTTATCTGTTGCAATAACAAAGTGTAATCCGCCTGCTGATGCAACGCCTTCCTGTGATTCCTGAGCTTCGCCCTGAGTTTCAGCAGGTGCTGCAGAAC
>JABUTA010000353.1 GCA_021443845.1 Parasporobacterium sp. | reverse complement strand
AGCAGCCCGTGGCTTGTAAAATGCCATCCTTTTGACGACGGCAGGAAATGAGCACGAAGCATTACATCTTCCGCAATACGGAAAATGTCATACCTTTGATTTTAATGTGCAAACTGCCGATTTACTTTTAACAGTATTGAATTATATATTCATAAATCATATTCTATGTTCAGCATTTCTTCCTTTTGCATTATTTTCTAACTGTAAAATGAATATCTATATTATTTATCCGTCTTCTGCGGAATTTTGGATCAACTGCGATGTACAGAAACTAATCGGATACACAAGTATTTCCCGGCATCTGTTCAAACCACAAGAAAGCTATTACACAGATTCTCGTCCGTCTATTGATACCGGCAAAATACTTAAATATCTGCCTTGCTTATCTGAACCGATTTATATCGGATGTGCAGACCACGATTATAAAAGTTTAAGCAAACACGTAATATTTAAACGTCGATCTTTTAATTTTGATTATAATTGTTTTGTATCTATCCGATCAGGAAATGATACTGTTTTTATCGAAAGTCCCGAACTGACATTTCTTGAAGCCGCCGGAAGTATGGACTTAATCGATCTGATTCTGTTCGGTTACAATCTATGCTCAGCCAGACTGCCTGCTAATACAAGCAGACCAAGCCAGACCAATCGTTTCTCATATACTTCTGTACAGCTTATCAATGACTTTCTAAGCACAGCGGGAATATACAAAGGAATCCGAACTGCACGACTGGCTTTACGATATGTTCTTGACAATTCCAATTCTGAAATAGAAACCAGACTTGGAATAATGTCCATGCTGCCGCTGCACTTAGGCGGATATGAGATGAGCGGACTTCTTTTAAATCACCCCGTTGAATTGACCACCGATGCAAAGAGACTTACAAACTGCAGCATTATTCATGCTGACCTTACCTGGCCAGCCAGAAAATGCGCAATAGATTATAACAGCGACGAATACCACTTGAACTCAAAATCACATTCGATTGATGCTAACAGGATTGCTGCATTTCAGTTTTCAGGATACCGACTGATTCCCGCAACCGTAAAGGATATTCGTCGTTTTGAAGATCTTGATATTTTGATGACAGGTATAAGAAATATGATGAAATTTCCGGATAAAACAGAACTGCTCGATAAATATGAAATTACCAGGGGAAGCTTATATAAAAGGCTCTTTAAAGAATGGACCAATTCCAGAAAGCCATCGGGCATTCCTTTCTGATGACCAATATCAGCCTTGTACAATTATTCACATACTGCCTATACTTCCGGGTAGAGATGAATGTTTTTCATACTTATTTTCTTTAGCCTTCATCTCCGCCCGTTCCTCAGCCCATATACAGCTGCTTCTCAGGTACGGATGATGGTTTTACGCGCTTATCTCCTTAAACCTTCATCTCTACCCGTTTCTCAGCCCATATATGGCTGTTTCTCGGGTACGGATGATGGTTTTACGCGCTTATCTCCTTAAACCTTTGTAAATGATACTATAAGAATGTACATTTAGTGGAAAATAAAAATGTACAACAAAGT
>JABUTA010000352.1 GCA_021443845.1 Parasporobacterium sp. | reverse complement strand
CATTATGTCCGCGGAAACAATTCCGAGCACGCCTTTTCCCCCTAAAAGTATTTGTATGTGATACTCTGTCAAGTTTTCGGACACTGGTTTTGCAACCAGCTTCCTGTAATGATATTTATTTCAGGATAGTGCCTGTGCCTGTCAAGCCTGCTTCGCACCACTTCGTGGCTGCGGGCTTGACAGCCTCAGTCATATCCTGACATGTGCTGATAAGCAGAGCAATGACTTGCTCTGCGGACGTCCACTACTAGGCAACCGTCCGCTTCAGAGCTTTAAGGTCTGCATAGTACTTCTTCTCATACTCATCTGGGGCCAGATATCCGCAATGGCTATGAGTTCTGACTGTGTTGTAAAAGGTGTTGATGTACTCGAATATTACCCTATACGCATGGTTGTAATCCTTGAGGTTAAAGCGCCAGATCCACTCGCGCTTCAATAATGCATGGAATGATTCTATGCATGCATTGTCCCATGGATTGCCTTTTGCGGAATAACTTGTGCTTATTCCCTCTGTGATATTCCCGTATTCAACGGAAGTGTACTGAGTTCCACGGTCTGTATGTATTACTTTAGGTTTCTTACCGGTTGCTGCAATTGCCTTCTGAACGGCACGAATTACAGCCTCTGTCTCAAGTGTGTATGAGAGTTCCCATGAGATTATCTTTCTTGAGAACAGGTCCATTATGCAGGATAGATAGAGAAAGCCTTCATCTGTATGGATGTATGTGATATCTGTACACCACACTGCATTAGGTTCATCCGGTGAAAAGTTACGCTTCAACAGATTTTTGAGTCTGGCCGAATAGTCGTCGCTTACTGTTGTAACAGTATACGGCTTTCTGTACCAGGCGTGAATTCCCATCTGATGCATATATCGGGATACTGTTTTCTCTGAAATTTCAAGACCTGCTTTGTGCAGTTCTTTGGTTATTTTAGGTGCTCCATATATATTGTGGCTTTCTTCATAAATATCTGAAATGCGGCGCTGAGCATCAATGCGCTTCATTTCTCTCTTGCTTGGATTTCTTTTAATCCAATCATAATAGCCACTGCTTGAGACGCCTAAATGCTTCAGCACTCCGCTAATCGAATGCACGCGTCCACTATCCGAGGCCTGCTTTACCTCGTAATAGATTGCTTCCGTTAGTCTCCCAGAATGCTGATGGCTTTTTTTAAGATTTCAAGAGCATCCTGCGCATCTCGCAGTTCACGGCGCAGTCTGATAACTTCTTTTTCAGCGTCAGTGAGCTTACCCTGCTCATCGTATGCGTCGGGGTTGTTTTCTCTGCGATACAACTTATACCAGCCATATAGCGTTTCATATGGCACACCAAGGTGTTTTGATGCTGTACGTTTATCCATGTCCGGATGGTCTTTAAGATACTGGACAGCATCACGTTTAAATTCATTAGAATACTTTCTAGACATAATTCAATCCTCCTAACAATTAGATTGTACAGGAAGATGAATGGAAAAACTATTGTCCGAAATTTAGTCTAGCATCAGCATTAATAATTTGCAATTTCAGCATCAGAAACGACAG
>JABUTA010000351.1 GCA_021443845.1 Parasporobacterium sp. | reverse complement strand
GTAATGAATCAGGGCATCATGCAGATAGACGCTGCAGATGCCCTTTTTAAGAACCTTTTTGAATCCTATGTTACTGACAATGAGGGCTATCAGCCCATGAGTCGATTCGACATGTCAGTTACAAACACAGAGATGTTTGCCTACCAGTCAGTGGGACTTAAGGTTTTAAGACAGCAGCTTAACTGCAGTGACTATATCTGTGCCAGCTTCATGTACTATAAAAAGTCCGACCAGCTCTGGTCCAGAGAACAGCAGGCCTCTCTTAAGCTGGGAAGCTTCATAAGAAGCTATCTCTTTGAGGAGGAAAATCTTAAATACAAAACAGAGATTATAGACTGGAACGGACACAAGTATTTAATCAGCATCTATCCCTATAGCAGCTTTTTCAACGGATATGTCTTTGATATTGAAAAGTGGATGCAGGACATGAATCTTGATACCACTGATGGAGTGGGAATATATTATTTTGAGGATGCAGCAGGTCACAATACCCTGAAAGAAGACAGTGTTCCTGAAGGGAAAAAACTCACCAGGTACAGTGTAGCCAACGAGAGAAAGAATCTAAATTATGTTCTGTTAATGCCAGCTAATGCCTTTCTGACCCAAATGGGACCTTTCCTGACGGTTTCTGCAACCTGCCTTCTGTTTTTTGTGGTATGCGCACCTGTGATTGCCATCTGGATCAGAAAAAAGGTTTCAAAACCTCTTGGAGCCATTGAGGAAGGAATATCTGCCATAGCAGCAGGAGACCTGCATTATCAGATTCCCCTGCGAAATGCAGACACAGAGGATGAGTTTGACCATATGATGGTAGCCTTCAACGACATGGTGAAGGATGTGAACCAGCTGACGGCCGACCTTTATGAATCAAAGATCTCAGAACAGCGAACCCAATTAAATTACATGAGCCACCAGATCAGACCTCATTTTATCTTAAATGCCCTGAATTTGATTTATACCTACAAGCCAGAGGAGTTTCCCCTTATTCAGAAGATGGTTGTTTATCTGGCGGAATATTTCAGATATATCGTTAATGTCACCGAGGATTTTGTGGAACTGGGCACGGAAATGGAGCATGTGGTGAACTATCTTCACATTCAGATGGAACGCTACAAAAACAGGATGGAGTTCTATGTGGACATGGATGAAGACCTGAAGAAATGCCAGATTCCGCCCCTTATTCTCCAGACCTTTCTTGAGAACAACATGAAATACGGCTTCAATGACAAAGGCTCTTTGTTTATAACTGTTATAGCCCAGAAGGAAGGGGATTTTGTAAAGATTTCCATTGGTGATACAGGAAGCGGCTTTCCTGATGAGGTTCTTGAAGATACCTATGAATATCTGGAAAGTGGCAAAAAGTCAAAGCATTTGGGGGTGGGCGTTACAAACACCATTGAACGTCTGAACATGCTTTACAAGGGCGAGGCTGAGCTCAATTTTGAAAATGGAGAAAACGGGGGAACCCTGATTACTTTAAAGATTCCTTTTGTAGTTAATGAAACTGATACAAGGGAAGAAAGGAAGGCATAAATGTACAATGT
>JABUTA010000350.1 GCA_021443845.1 Parasporobacterium sp. | reverse complement strand
CTCCGTTGCTGCCTGCTGTGTTGCTTCTGCTGCCGGCCGCTCCGTTGCTGCCTGCTGTGCCGGGTATTTCTGCCGACTGTTTTATTATAAGTACACTCTCGCGATTCTTCAAGCCGTAGTAACGACAGACTGCCGAACTATTTTCAGGGAAAATCCCTAAATGGTTCGTACATAGCGGCGGTGTTTGAACCGGCTGACTGAAGGTGTATGCAGTGCTGTCAAACGTCGGCGCCTTCAGACAATGTTTAAACTCCTCTTCTGCTGCAGCAGCACCGCTTTTTAATGATCTGCCTGTTTTCCGATGAGTCGTCAACCTCCAAACAATGTTTAAACTCGTCATCTGCTGCAGCAGCACCGCTTTTAATGACCCGTGAGTGTATGTGCCGAGCAGATTCGGTCAAAACACTGAGCTGAATCGAAGAACTGAGCTTTTAAAACCTGTTTCTTAGCAGCGTCATGTCAATCTCTGGATAATTATGGATAATATTTACAAGTGGGCGGTTTTTTGTCCCTGGTATTATGATTTTGCTCAGTGTTTTTGGCTTTTGCAGCTGGGCCTGAGGCCTGATTTCCTAGAGCTGCGGTGTTTTTAATTAATACCTGCAATTTAAACATTGTTTGCCTGTATTCCCACCTGTGCCCGGCCCGCTCTCGGGCTGCCCTCGGGCTATATTGGAAACTTTTTTCAATAATTTCCAAACTTTTACATAAAAAACTCTTTACAAATGTTAATAATTGCCATATAATGCATTAAAACTTGTATTAGACATTATTTACCAATTAAGTTAAAGGCTGTATTTTACAGGATTAATTCAAGGGCTGTATCTTACAGAATCTGTTTGAAGACTGATGATTACAGAATCAGGCTGAAGGCCATATGTTACAGAATCAGACTGAGGGCTGTATATCACAGAATCAGGTTAACCGCCATATGTTACAGAATCAGACTGAGAGCTGTATATCACAGAATCAGGTTAACCGCCATATGTTACAGAATCAGACTGAGGGCTGTATATCACAGAATCAGGTTAACTGCTGTATGTTACAGACCAAATTCAAACACTGTATGTTACATAATCAGGTTTAACCGCCGTATGTTACAGACCAGATTCAAACACTGTATATAACAGGCACTGTATAAAGGGAAAAGGAGATTAATATGAAAAAGCTTACTATGTACAGGGAGAGGCTTCTCCCTCTGTTTCTCGCAACTGTTTTAGCAGTTACGCTGTTTCCGGGGCTTTCGTTGTCGCAGCCGGATGCAGCACACGCCGCCACCACATATTCTTATACTGTTAAGCATGAGGTTGCCGATGCCGGAAGCTTCAGCGACGTTCCTACGTCGAAGTTCGCTGTCAAGGGTCTGGGCGTAAACGGCCTCTGCTGCCAGTCGGAGACTTCCTCCAAGTCGGGCTCGGCACCGGCGACGAAGCTGGCAAACACCAGCCAGCTTGCAAAGGCAGCCTACTACTACGGCTATAAGAAGGGCTGGGACAAAACGGCAAGTGAAAACCGTGTCAAGCTGGCAAGAATTCTGTCCAGAAT
>JABUTA010000034.1 GCA_021443845.1 Parasporobacterium sp. | reverse complement strand
CCTGCAGCTGCACACCAGCCTGCATCAAGCTCCATTGACAGATTCTCAGGAGAGGTTTCCTGCAGCAGTACATCTATTATCCTTCTGTCACCGCAGGGAGCAAATTCCTGGGTATGGTTGTGATATGTAAGGGTAAGACCTGCCTGGCGGCATCTGGCACCCAGTTCATCAAGGGTCTTTGCATATGCATGAACCTCTTCATCACTGAACATATTCTTCATGCCTATTCCAATGAATTTCATCCCCAGAGTCTTTGCATAAGGTATCATACTTTCTATATTCTCTGTTTCTGCATGCAGTGATACAGCTTCAAGCTTCAGTATTGTAAGTATGATTTTCATTTCCCCTGCAGGAATGGAAAAATTGGGTCCGAACAGTTCCACTCCGTCGAAGCCCATACGGGCTGCAGCTCTCAGGTTTGCCCTGGTATCTTCATTATTGCCGTCTGCAAATGAATACATCTGTAAATTTATCCTTGCCATTTTGACACCTCTCTCTATTCCATCTCATAGCCTGCGTCTTCCACCGCAGCCCTTATCATATCCATAGATACGTCTTTGTCGGTGGTGATTACCACATTGTTGTCTTTAAAACTGGGAACTGCTTCAACTATTCCATCGATTTTTTCAAGTGCCTTCTTAACATGAGCCTCACAGTGAGGGCACATCATTCCGATTACTCTTATTTCCATTTTTTCCTTTTTCTCCTTAGCTGTAAGATATTCTGTAAGCAATGGTCCTGTGCCCGGAGCAGCCTTCAGCGGTCTGTCCTTTTCGCTGCTGTGAACTTTCATCAGATTCAGCCTCAGGGCATTGGTCACTACCAGAAAGCTGGATATGCTCATGGCTGCAGCTCCGAACATGGGATTCATGGTCCATCCGAATACCGGTATCCATAATCCTGCTGCCAGAGGTATTCCTATGATATTGTAACAGAATGCCCAGAAAAGATTCTGCCTTATATTTCTCAGAGTCCGGCGGCTTATCCTTATGGCCGCTGCAGCATCTTTGAGGCTGCTCTTCATCAGCACCACATCCGCCGCATCCATTGCTATATCTGTTCCCGCTCCGATGGCCATACCGATATCTGCTCCTGTAAGTGCCGGTGCATCATTTATGCCGTCACCTATCATCACAGTCCTGCCTTTTTCCCTGAGGATGCGGATTATCTCAGCCTTTTCCTCCGGAAGTACTTCTGCTGCCACCTCATCGACTCCCGCTTCCTCAGCTATGGCCCGGGCGGTCTTTTTATTGTCTCCGGTGAGCATTACCACATGAATGCCCATCTTTTTCATTTCGGCAATGGCCTGCGCGCTGTCTTCTCTTATTGCATCTGCGACACCTATCATGCCCAGATACTCTTTTTCCCTTGCAAAGAACAGAGGGGTAATTCCCCGTACGGCCAGCTCATCTGCCTGTTTTATCACATCACTGCCAAGGCTCACCTTGCCTGAAATATATCTCTGGTTGCCTCCGTATAAAGCCATGCCCTCCGGATCTGTTCCTGACAGCCCGCTGCCGGCTTCAATCCTGAAGTCTTCAGTCATGTCTGCTGTAATTCCCTGCCGGCTGCAGTATGCTGATATGGCTTTTGCCAGGGGATGCTCGCTCTTTATTTCAAGGGAATATGCCGATCTGAGGAGAACTTCGGTCTGTACTTCCTTCGCCGGAATCACTTCCTTTACCTCAGGCTCTCCCTTTGTGATGGTACCTGTCTTGTCAAGGGCTGCAATGGACACCTTTCCGGTTTCTTCCAGAGCTGACGCAGTCTTGAACAGTATCTTGTTCCGGGCTCCTATGCCGTTTCCTACCATAATGGCTACCGGAGTAGCCAGGCCCAGTGCACAGGGGCAGCTGATCACCAGCACGGAAACAGCTCTTGCCAGGGCAAATCCGAATCTCTGACCGGCTATAATCCATATGATAAGAGTGACTATACCGATTCCTATTACCACAGGAACAAATACCCCTGCCACCTTGTCTGCGATCCTGGCAGCGGGAGCCTTTGTGGCCGATGCATCACTCACAAGCTTTATTATCTGTGAAAGAGTGGTATCCTCACCTACCCTTGCAGCTTCACACTTTATATATCCCGATGTATTGATGGTTGCTGCGGACACCATGTCCCCCGGTATCTTATCTGCAGGTATGCTTTCACCGGTAATGGCAGATTCATCAACTGATGTACTGCCTTCAACTACCACTCCGTCCACCGGTATCTTTTCTCCCGGACGTACGGCGAATAGGTCACCTTTTTTTACCTGATTTACCGGGACTTCGGTTTCCGTTCCCTCCACTATCAGCACTGCTGTTTCCGGTGCCAGCTTCATAAGGCTCCTAAGCGCATCCGTTGTCCTGCCCTTTGAACGTGCCTCCAGCATCTTCCCTACGGTGATCAGAGTAAGTATCATAGCTGCCGATTCAAAATACAGTCCATGCATATATTCTGAAGCGGAACTCATGCCCCCCGCTTTTACCCCAGCTGCCATTGCAAACAGTGTATACAGGCTGTATCCAAAGGAGGCTGCAGAGCCCATGGCCACCAGTGTGTCCATATTGGGTGCCCTGTGGATGGCTCCTCTGAATCCGTTTACAAAAAACCTCTGATTAACGATCATCACCAGCCCGGAAATAAACATTTCGTATATTCCGATTCCTACGGGATTATCCCTCATAAAGTCCGGTACCGGCCATCCCAGCATGACGTGTCCCATGGAAACATACATAAGGCACAGCATAAGGATTACTGAAGCAATCAGCCTTTTTATGAGAGCCGGTGTAACATTATCCTTCAGGTCATCTTCCGGGGCAGCTGCAGACGTTCCTCCGGCATTCCGGGTAATATCTGACACAGCTTCAAGACCGGCCCCATAGCCAGCCTTCACCACTGCACCTATTATTTCCGAATCAGATGCCGAGCCTTCCACACTCATGGAATTGGTAAGAAGGCTTACACTGCAGCTGTCAACTCCGGGAACAGCAGATACTGCTTTCTCTACCCTGGCGCTGCAGGCTGCACAGCTCATTCCGGTTACCCTGTATCGTCTCATGCCGGTTCCTTTTCTCTGCTATTGCAAAAGCAGACGGATCCAGGAAACTTATCACATCCTGCCGCCTGCATGAATTTTCCAGCGCAATCAACCGGGAATTCCCCTGCCTGATTACCCGGATTCTGTATTTCTGTTATGCAGATATGCAGAACTACTCCTCCTCCATATCTGACATGTACCTGTTCAATATGGTCTGAGCCAGCACAGGATAGAATTCCGCTACCATGTGTACTCCGTCATCCATGAACAGATACGAATATTCTTCAACCAGATCACCGATGTCGATATAGTCATATCCGTTCTCGACAAATATCTCCCCGGCAGCGCTGTGCCATTCCCGGGAAAAATCATATATGCCGGGCCATCTTTCATCAATAGATATTCTCGGAAGTATGCATGACTGAATGTAGACCTTACACTCCGGAAGAAATGCATGTATCTCATCCACATACTGCATAAGGGTATCTGCCCATTCTTCTCCGGACAGCCATGGATTCCCTATGTCATTAAGGCCGAATGCGATCACTATCAGCCTGGGGTTGATAACCTGAAGTTCATAATATCTGTCAGGAATCATGTTAATGGTACTTTCGTTGACGCCCATACATCTGCTGGAATCCACAAAACCATAGGTTTCATAAGCAAGTGTCCGGGAGTCGCCCATATATACTGTATTTATCTGACTGAGTGCCGTCCATACATAGTTCGGATCTGCATCTATGCCTTCCTGAATTTTTTCGGAAACAGTCTTATTCATTTCATATATTTCATTCTCTACCGCCGCAACGTCCCCGGCTTCGCTTTTCTTAATATATTCCACTCCCCTGGCAATTTCCGCCGCTTTATCTGCGGCCGCACTTCCGGACCGTGACGTAAAAACAATCATGGCGGCTACTATAACCACCACGATTACTGCTGTAATAATAATAAATTTTTTATTAGCTGCTTTCTGCATATGAAAACCCTGTTACAAAAATATGAGAGGGACAAGATCGTCCCTCTCCCAATTATGCCTTATTCCGCTGCAGAATTCAAGAAGCGATATATGTTCCTGATGTCTGTCATACCATAAGCCCCAGACCGAGAGCTCCTATACCTATAGCGCCTGCAACCCCCAGAAGGATCAGCAGAATGAATCCTGCAATGCCTATGATCGAAAGCACCAGACCGGCTTTTGCCATTCCTGCAGGCTTGTATTTAAGGCCTATCGCTGACAGTATCAGTCCCACGACACCGCATGCCAGTCCAAGAAATACTGTCCATCCGAAGCATACAGAGCATATACCGAGAACCAGGCCTGCTATTCCAAAGCCTTTTTTGCCTGTCGGGGCCGGTTCTGATACTTCCTGATGGAATGCCTCAGGTTTATTTACCGGTTCACATACCTCAGGTATGTCTGCTGCAGGTGCAGGTATCGGTTCAGGAGCCGGAATGCTTTCCGCTGCAGGAGCTGATTCCTGTTCGTACACAGGTGTGCTCTCTGCTGCAGGGGTCTGTTCTGCAATTTCCGGTTCCGGTGCCGGAATCTGTTCTGCTGCTGCATTTACTTTTTCTCCGCAGTATGCACAAAATACTGCGCTGTCATCGATTGTATTTCCGCAATTATTACATTTCATTTTTTATTTCTCCGTTCTTATTATTTTTAGTGCAATAACAATAAAGGCAATATCATATATGTCACATCAATAATCTTTTTCACCAGGTATTATATCATATGACGATATATATTCATTACCACTTAAATTAACAAAAATACAATACCCTGCAGAACTTTTTTTATATATAACTTATGGGGACTGATAACACTTTATAATTCTCTGTTTTGGAAGAATAGCTTTATTCCGTTTTAAGCAGGAGCTCTGCCCACCGGCTGATACAAACCCCGGATGCTTCTGTTCAAAAAAAGATGGCCCTCGTCCAATGCGAAAGCCATCTCATATTTGAATGTATGATTATTGACAGCGAAATACCCCGGATCAGTTTCCGGCAGTCTTCGGTTTCTTGATCATGATTGCAAAAACTGCTGCGATAAGGCAGATAACCGCAACCCCTGCAAGAACAACAATATATGATCCTGTCTTTGTCATTCCGCCGGTTTCAAGTCCTGTCTGTACAGCATTTACCAGCTTGGTACCAAAGGATGCAATGAGAAGGTTCATTGTCATAAGCGGCAGGTTGACAGCATAGTACTTTGCACCGTAGAACTTGTTGACAAATGCTGACTGGCTAGGTGTAACACCGCCGTAGGAAAGACCTGTAACGATGTAAGAGATGATCAGTATCAGCATGCTTCCTGTTACCATTGCCAGAATGATGATGCCCATTGATATAATGAACATTCCGCAGACAATGAGCAGTGTAGGCTTGTAGCCGATCTTGTCGAACATACCGCCGAATATGATACGTCCTACGCCGTTGAAGATTGAAACCAGACCAACGATGATAGCAAGTGTGCTCGGTGCATCATTCAGTGTCGGAACAGCTGCTGTTGCAATAGGTGTTCCCAGGAATACAACTGCAAGGCCTGCAACCGATACCAGAATTGCCCAGATGAACATGAACCAGAATGAAGATCTCTTAAGCATATGTGCTGTGTCAACATCTTCATACGGAGCTGATTTCTGCTTTTTGCTGTTTTCAGCACCTGCTACAGTATAGCCCGGAGCCGGTTTCTTGAGAAGTATCGCACCGAGAAGGATGATGATAAGACATAAGATACCGATTCCGAAGAAGCATGTTGACCAGGGAAGACCTGTAGATTCTTCGCTTGTCATCGGGTTAACCACTGAAGCGTAGATAAGACCCATGATAAAGCTGCCGATACCGAAGCCCATGAGAAGAACACCGGAGATAAGTCCCTGCTTGTCCGGGAACCATCCTGATACTGCACTTAATACTGCATTATATGCAAAGCCTGCACCGAGGCCGCCCAGTACACCAAAGCCGAGATAAATAACAATAATTGACTGGGTCGCATCACCGAGGAAACCTGCAATCGTAAATCCGGCAAACATCAGTATTGCACCTAATGTAAGGTTAACCTTGATGTTAACGCCTTTTTTCTGCATCTGTCCTCCGAAAAATCCGCCGAGGCAGAAGAATGCCATTACTATTGTTGATGTCCATGTAAGAGCCGAAGGTGTCCATATAGCATTAAGAGGCTTTGAAAATGTTGTCCATCCGTAAACAAGTCCTGCAAACAAAAGAACCAGTACGCCCATGATAGCATAGACCCATCGATTTAAATGTTTCTGTTCCATTATTTCCCTTCCTTTTAAAACGTATTGTATTTTTACAAATACATAAATTTTATAACCTTATGACTTTAACACAACTTAAAAATATTGTCCAATAATTTAATTATCAAAACCGTCCCAACAGATAATCCGTCATTATCTTTCGGGTCAGCTGCTGTCTCCGCTCCGGGTCTTCCCCGGGAAAATCATTCGTCTTCATATATTTGAAAAACTCCTCTGCCATGATAAAATCACCACAGTTTATTGTTAAATTGTTATTATAAAGGAGATCATATATGAAAACTGCAATCGTATTCCTGGCAGACGGCATGGAAGAATGTGAAGCCCTTGTCACGGTAGATATGTTAAGGCGTGCAGGCATAAATGTCATAACTGCTTCTATAATGAAGAGACATGAGGTTACATCTTCACATAACATCACTGTTATCGCCGATGCCCTGGCTGAGGATGTTGACTACTCTGCTGCTGACGCAGTCATACTTCCGGGAGGTATGCCCGGAACCACCAACCTCAACAACTGTGAACTGGTAAAACAGCAATGTGTTTCATTTGCTGCAGGCCGTTATGTAGCTGCAATCTGTGCAGCTCCAATGGTTCTGGGAGGCCTCGGCCTGCTCAAAGGCAGAAAAGCCACCTGCTATCCGGGTTTTGATAAATATCTCGAAGGTGCAGAGTATACAGGTGAAAGTGCCGTGACCGACGGAAATATCATAACCGGCAAGGGCATGGGGGCCGCCATTCCTTTCTCGATGGCCATCATCACTGCACTTATTGACGCAGAAACAGCTGCGGATATCGCTGCATCTGTTATGTATGAATAACTGTTTTTGATGTTTTTCAGGATTACCGTACCAGGATTCCTTCGCAGGATAAAACCCTCAACATGATTCTCATCAGGTATGACCTGTAACACGAACGGATCCGTCGATCTATGCTGATCACAACAGGGCCGCCATACATCGGTATGGCGGCCCTGTTTTACGGTCTGATCTTAATCAGCCATTTTTATCTGTTTTATTTCGCAGCTGACCACTCTTCGAAGGTCATGGCTGCACCGTTGTTGAGCATTCCGTTGAAGAACATGTCTCCCGGGAATGTTTCAAAATCCATTGCTTCTATACATGCATAGAATTCAGGAAGCTGTTCTTCTGTCATAGTGTCATTTACTGCACATTCAGCCTGGATCCACTCTTTAAGGTATTCCTGGTATGCTGCCACAGGATCTGCATCTGCTGCGGGAGCTTCTGCCGGAGCTTCGCCTTCAGGTGATTCACCTTCCGGAGCTGCTTCGCCTTCTGATCCGCCTTCAGGAGCTGCTTCTTCTGCTGATTCCCCTTCACCGGAGCCGCCGCCTGATGCAGGAGCTTCTACGTGGATATGAGCCTTGCCGTATTCACCTGCAGGAATCAGTGCCTCTGAAGGAACTATAAGAACGGAACCGTCTTCAAGCTCGATAACTTCGCCGTATACTTCAGCGCTTTCAGCTACATTAAGATATGTAACAAGTGAGCAGTTTTCAGGAGTCCATTTACCATCTGCATAAACATCGATGGTTGAAAGGCCATTGTAGTTAACCATGTTGAGAACCTGTCCCATGAGGTAGTACTCAAGTGTAGAGAACTTTGTAAACTGGATAGCAACAGCTGCTGCAGCATCTTCAGTTACCTTTCCTTCTGCATCAATAAATACATACTCGATAGGATCTGTGTTTTCGTAATATCCGCCTACTGCTGCATGAGCTGCAGAAGCTTCTTCAATGGCTGCCACTACATCTTCAACTTTTCTTTCACCCAGCATTACGCCATGGATGTGAGCTGTAAGGGCAATATCACCAACAAGTGCTGCTGTGTCAGCGATATTTACTGTAAGAGCATCTCCTGCCTGGGCGTAGTATCCTGTTGCATTGAATACATTGCCTGCATATTCGCCGTTTGCGAAGTTAACTGTTACGGCATTGCCGCCGGTTGCCTTCTCATAGTAAGCAACTGTTCCTGCATCTTCAGGATTCTCAACTACTGCATATCCGCCTTCCGCGTTTACATCAGCAATGTAGTATGTCTTTGCAGGATCTACTGCAACATCTTCTGTAAATACGTAAGAAACAGCATCTTCATAGCCTGCTGACGGGAAGCCTGCTTCCTCGGTAAGGTATGTGCCGAACGGATTGAATCCGCCTACTGTAGAGTCGTCGTTGTCGATCATCTGAACGAGAACGCCGTTGCCAGGAACTGCAGTTGTTCCGTCAAAGTTCCATGTAGAATCAGCGCTCTTGTAAAGAACTGTAGCATTGGCTGTGGTGATAACTGAACCCGGAAGCATGCTGATGGAGCCTGAGTTATGTGACATGAAACCGAATACTGTGTTGATTGCAGTAGGAACATCTGCCTCTGCTGTGTAAGTATCGATTACTTCGCCTGCTTCATTTTTCAGTTCATATGTCTTGCCTGCTTCGAGACCTGCATAGAATCCGTCGCCGCCTGTAAGGATAGATGCATATGTTGCACCGTTGATGCTTACGCCGTAGAAGTATTCCTGAGCACCGCCGATAAGGTATGTGCCGTAGCCTGAACCGTAGGCTGCAGGGTCATATCCCAGAATTGCCCAGCCGCTGTTCATGCCGCCTTCTTCTGATGCCGGAAGGATGTTCAGGTCAGAATTCAGTGTGTAAAGATATGGTGTATTGCATCCGTCTGTTGACAGAACTGCCCATCCTGATGCTGTAACTGAAGAATCAGCTACAACCAGAGATGCTCCTGATCCGAGAACGTTAACGGCACGGATACCGCCCTGGATACCCAGTACCCACGGAGGTGAAAGCATGATAGATGTATCAGCTGAGTTGTAGTATCCATCCCATGACTCCAGGAAAGGATCTGCACCCATTGTAACGATCTTTGAGTTTCTGATGATCATGGTTGAGTTTTCAACTATTGCAAATGAACGTCCGAAACCTTCTGAATAATAATCAACTCCATCAGCTGTGATGAATGAGCCGTTCGCTGCAGAAATAGCTGCACCTACACCTGAGAAGTCTGATGCTACCTGTCCGTCAGAATCATCTTTAAGAACCAGAGATCCTGTAACTGCGATTGTGGAAGCATCTGAACGGATGGCTGTAAAGCCTGCACCGTCTACTTCGCCTTCAAGAACGATGGCATCAACCGGGCCTTCGAAGTTGGATTCTTCAGCAACCAGTTCATTGTTAACTACTGAATATCCGATATAGATATGGCCTTCATCCTGTTTTCTGCTGGTGTTTGAGTTGTTTGTCGTGTAAGAAGAAACCTTCATTCCTTCAGGAGCCGGTGCTTCTGCAGTCTTTGGTTCTGCTTCTGCAGATCCGCCTTCACCGCCTGCTGATTCGCCTTCTGCAGGAGCTCCTTCTTCAGGTGCGCCGCCTTCTGCAGGAGCTTCGCCTTCAGGTGATTCACCTTCCTGTGAATCGCCTTCTGCTGATCCTCCGCCCATGTTCTCGCCCTTAGGAACCTGAGCTTCTTTTACGATACCCTGCTCAAATTCTTCCCATGTGGAAAGGCCGATGGTTGTGAACATCTGGTCCCAGGGAGAAACTGTCTGGTCAAGATCTTCCCAGCTGGCAATGGCCATTACCTGGTCTGTGAATTCCTGAAGATCAGGAGCATTCGAGCCGGCTGTCTCGATCAGATACTGCTGATAGTCATCCCATGTTACTTTAGCGGGAGCTGCAAATGATGCTGCTGCCATGGAAATAACCATGATTGCTGATACAACGATAGCAATAATCTTCTTCATTTTCTTACCTCCATAAAATATTTTCCTCTATAGAAACAACTATAGTCCAGGTCATTATATCATTGTAAATACAGTCTCTTCAACGAACCTGACTGTATAAAATATCCTTTATCGTATGTACATATTTGCCAAAAAATGCCGAAAAAAGAACCCCGAAGGGTTCCTGAACTGATGCTTTCACTTTTTTTCTTTTTTAAATACCATAAACCTGCTGATGATATAATTAAGCACAAGAACAACTATACTGATTACGATCTTCATGAGCATGCTGTTCCATTTAAATATATCCACCGTAAGCCACAGGAAAAGTGTCTCTAGCCCCAGTGTCACCAGCCGTCCCCCTGCAAATCCCGCAATTTCCCGGATGACCGGCTTCAGCCCTGATGCCCTGCTTTCAAAGACCCATATACGGTTTGTTATATAGGCAAAGGCCACTGCCAGGATCCATGAGATGATATTTGCCGGCACCACATCCATACGGAGCACATTATTGCACAGCCAGAATACAAACCAGCTTATAAGAGTGGTGAAGCCGCCGAATATCACATAAAGTATATATTCCCTGTATTTATTCCATAACCTTCTGACTGTTTCCATGGACCCTGCCGCCTGTTATTTCTTTTCCGCCCTGAACAGGGCTGTTCTCAGTGAATTCAGTACTGCCAGCACTGCCACTCCCACATCGGCAAATAATGCCAGCCACATATTGGATATACCGAAAGCTGAAAGGACCAGTACCACCACTTTTATGCCTATTGCGCCGATGATATTTTCTCTGATGATAAGCATTGTACTTGCGGCAAGCCTTCTGAGAAGCGGCACACCTTCATTCACATCCTTCATGATTGCCATATCTCTTGATCTGGCAATGGCTGAGTTGACTGTAACTGCATACAGCCCTGAATCTCCGGACATTTTTCTTGCCACAGCGGATTTTCTGCCTGCAAACAGCTCCAGACAATCTGTACTGCGGATGATTATTCCGTATTTTCCTGCGGTATTGACGCCCACCGAGAATGTAAGAGGTATCGATATCACCATTGCACAGGGGCAGCTTACAACCAGAAAACTGAGAGCCCTGTATATCCATGTGTTCCATGTCAGATCCAGTGGTCCTGTGAATATGTTGACTTCCTGTCCGGCCAGGTCCGCATTCTGTCCCAGGCCGGTGATAAGTCCCACCAAAGGAGGAATGACAGCCGCCGCAAGTGCCAGTCCCACAACCACCGGCGTATATATTTTCGAAAATCTGGTAATAAAGCTCTGGGTTCTGGTGGTATGCCCGCAGGATACTCCTCCGGAAATGCCATGGGATGCCATCAGTGCATCAACTGCACTCTCTGCCCTGTTCAGTGCCCATTCCTGGAAGAATTCACCTACACAGAAAAACAGGATTACTGCACAGCCTTCCTCAAACCCGTCAGGCTCCATGCCGATGGAGCCTCTGTATATTCCCAGGGCAAAGGCACCCAGTGAAGCCACAGCCATAAGGAAATTCTCGTCCAGCAATGCGCCTTTTACAATGCTCTTTACCGCATCTGCCAGAATGGTGCAGCCCTCGATCATATATACTGCGAAGTAAAGTAAAAAAGGAAGTACCCAGCAGGGCATTCCGGTATCGATGGATGCATAGCCGAATATTTTATCGCATATAAATACTGCTGCAAAAAGCCCCAGGGCGATGAGCAGCCTTATAAGTCTTTTCCTGATATGAACTTTATCTTCTGCGTGGTGATGGATGTGATTTTCACTCTGATCCCGGCAACAGCTGCAGCTCATGTGTGATTTCCTTTCATATTAACAGGCGGGGATATACAATATCCCCGCCAGATTAATAATTCCTGTTCTGAAATACCCTTAAATATACTACCGGATATACTCCTGGGGTATTGTATCATAAAGCTGTGCAGAATCAAGATATGTTATGGTAATATATGTCTTTCCTCTGTTCAGCATGATTTCTTCTCCGTTCAGATCATAGAAACGGAAATTATCCCACTCATCATCCTTCGCCCATCTGATCGGCTGAGCCTTTCCTTCACTCAGATAGTAGCCTGTTGTGTGGGCATCAGTGGGCTGTCCTAGTACCTGAACCCATTTTCTGTTGGCTGCCTTTTCCTGTTCATCCTCATCTCTGTCCTGAATATCAGTATAAAGGATGAGAACATTTTCAAATGACAGCTGTTCGCCGCTGATACCGTCTATCTGAGGCTCCTCAAGTGCCCACTTCATATATTTACCTGTTTCAGGATCATATGTCAGCTGAGTGGTCTGATTTCTGTAATCAATATAAGCAAAACTGCAGTCATTTCCATCAGGAACATTTACTGTTCCGAAAGGAACGAAGTTAAATGCCGGTCCTGCATATTCAGGATCAATGTCCGTTCTCTTTCCGTCTTCTGCTATCTGCAGTGGAAGCCGGTCTCCGTACAGACATGATGCATGCTCCGCACCGTAACCGTTGTCCATCCTCTCCTGGTCTCTTCCAAATATATAGTCATTGCTGAGGCCGTCATATGAATCCAGTCCCAGTTCCTCATAGTACCACATCATTGTCTGGTCTTCGCCCCAATGGATGTAGAATGCATCAAACGCTTCCGAGATGGCAGGGAAATAATATCTGTAGCTCCTTACCGATACCAGGTAGGGAATGTTCTGATAATCTGCAAATAAGGCCATGAATCTTGTCAGATCATGTTCAACCACAACCTCAAAGATAACATCCGCTTTTCCTATATTATACTGAGGGTAGTTATCTTTATGGTTGTTGATCATTACCGCAACAGGTCTCTTGCCCACGGCCTGAGGATCAAGATCATCCAGACCGGTGAGTGGGTTCTCGTTCCCCTGCATCTGAACAGGACTTTCCTCATAAATCTGTTCAACATAAGTTTCCACTGCATCTGCTCCCGGCAGTTCGTCAGCAACTGCTTCCAGCAGTTCGTCAACTCTCGAATTGACAACTGATAATTCCTTCGCTTCCTCTGATTCTTCTTCCGCCGCAAAAGAAGCTCCCGTCAATGTACAGACCATCAGCATGATGGCTG
>JABUTA010000349.1 GCA_021443845.1 Parasporobacterium sp. | reverse complement strand
ATGTTCTTCTCACCTGAAATCTGGAGAGAGTTCATTAAGCCAAATGAGATCAGATATGCAAACCGCATCCATGAACTTGGCATGATCTATCACCACCACTCATGCGGATATATTATGCAGATCATTCCTGATCTTGTTGAAATCGGCATTGATGTTATCGATCCGATGATGGTTGAAAATGATGTTAAGGCTGTTATCGAGCAGTACGGTGATAAGATTACATTTGCCGGAGGAATTAATAACAGAATCATCGACGGACCGGATACAACTCCGGAAGAAAGACTTGCTGAAGTTCAGAGAGCATTTGACGAGTACGCACCTCTTAAGAAGAGATGGTTCCCATATTACATCCCGGCTGTAACTTCCAGATTCGAAGAGTATATCGGCAACGTTTACAAGGTTTCCGGAAACGCCCAGGACGGCGACTGGAACCTGTGGAAACAGTTGGATAAGTAAAATGATTGGTTAAGGATGTTTCAGAACATCTTATGAGAAGGGACTGCCCGCGATGGCAGTTCCTTTTTTATGTGCTGAATTATTGATGGTTTTCCCTGTGGTTCAGGGAAGTCGGCAAATGCTGATTCCTTCTTCAACCTGTTTTCGCATGTGGGACCTTGAACGACCAATTCCGCTGCTTGTCCATTTTCTTGCAAAAAGCTTGTTCTGACATGCATTCGGACAACAGCCTTTCGGCAAATATCTATTCAGCTGTCCGTTTTAATCGAAATCCATTAATTCAACACTTATTTGGACAGGCAAAACACCGTTCACTTATCGAATTCGGCAAATGTGCTGTCCATATAAGTGTTAAATCCCGTGTTATACATTATTATGGACAGCTGCTCAAAATCAGCCGCAGTGCCTTGGAAAGCAGTTATGACATCCGCCGGATTCTGCCTGACCAGGAAGCGTCAATATTGCGGATTTTTAAGAATTCCGGTCAGGCCTGTATTCGTGAACGAATTCCCACTTGACCAAATCTGCGTAAAACCCTCATTTCAGCACTGTTTTGGTCAGGCACACCGCAGAGCCAATACATTTGCCTGACCGGATTCGAGTTAAATACCTGTTTCGGTACAGTTTTGGTCAGGAGTATTAGGGCAAATGTTTTGATTATCCTGATTATCCTGACCGAAAACATTGGTATTGCCTGTTTTCACAAATTCCGGTCAGGAAGATTTCCAAAGCTGAATCACCTCCTGACCGGATAACAGTCATATCGTAGGATTCGCTAAAAAATGGTCAGGTTTATCTTGCCACTTAATCATTGGATGAACTGCCGCCTGACCATATTTATGTAAAAAGTGCAATTTAGAACTGCATTGGTCAGTCACCGACATGAACCAAACTGAAAAGATATGGATCAAAAATAATCTCATGATAGATTCTTCCGTTCGGCTTACGCCGTATGTTATAATCAGCGTGTGCAGCCTCTGTTTAGTCAGGAGGTATGAATAATCTCTTTTCTAGAGTTTGTTCATGCGAATCACCCGCAGAGCGAAGAACTTCAGGATGATGAATTTGTATCACAGCTGCAGGAATCTATC
>JABUTA010000348.1 GCA_021443845.1 Parasporobacterium sp. | reverse complement strand
TATCTTTACCGTTTTTTTTATTCTTTTGGGATCCTATGCATATCTGAACAGGCACGATAAAAGATTTATTCTGTTTTTTGCAATAGCGATAACGTTCAAGTATCAGGCGGTTCTGTACTTTATAGTACTTTTGCTGCTCAGAGAAAAAAGAATTCTCAGGATACTTCTGAATATGATCCTCGTGGCATTGCCTACGGCGGTCATGATCCTGGTATACTATCCTTCGGATGCGTTCAAAAATTCAGTCCTTAATTTCGGAGCGCTGACCTATGTTGATACAGGGGTTAACCTTGGAGGTTTAAGACCCATAAACATATTCCTTCTCGTTCTGATACTGCTGTATGTATTTGCATATATCAAGACTCCTGAGGATGAGCAGAATGAGATACAGTGGGGTCTGTTCCTGCTCAACGGTGTTTCATTTGCATTTTTCGGATTTGTATACTTCCATCCCCAGTGGATCATAATATGTGCACCATTCGTGCTTATTTCGGTCATCAGATGCAGGTACAGCAAGATGTTGTACATCGTACAGAATATTCTGATAATTGCTCTGTATTTTATTTCCGTACAGTCGTGGAGCGTAAATATCGACCAGCAGATGATGGCTTACGGAGTTTTGAAAAAGTTTATTCCGGGTCAGTGGACCACTGTAATGGCAGACTATTTCAGCTATGACAATCAGGTCTACCTGTTTACGGCCATATTCGCGATATTGCTGCTGTTTGTTGTATTCAGTCACCCGAAATTCATGCAGAAGGACATTACGGTCTTCGAACCGGATACGATGCTCAATGCACGTATCGTCTTTGTGGTTGCCTTCCTGGCATGGTGCATACCGGCATTCTTATGCCTGAAAAATACAATAGATGCGTCAAAAACGGCAGAGGCATCATATACGGTTTCAATAGAAACAGGCGGAGAAACTGCTGACATCGGTACGCTTATCAATAACGTATCGGATAGTATTTAGAGAAGGTCAACAGGATTACTATGGGAAAAGTAATTAACAGGAACAGAAATGTTGATATCCTGCGTGCTCTGGCTATCATCATTATCGTGGTATATCACACTTATGTGCTGGCGGGGAATCCGTACTCGGGGCATGCAAATATAAACAGGCTCTTATCCTTTGGAGGGGAGCTGGGAGTTACGCTGTTCTTCTTACTGAGCGGCTTCGGTATTTTCTATTCGCTGTATATAAAGGAGCAGACGAAGGGAATGCCTTCCTGGCCGGAGTTTATGAAGAGCAGATGCAGAAAAATAATGCCTCCTTATTACATATGCATTATTTTTCTTCTGATATTTCAATCGACTTCTCTGATCGGTGCACAGGGCTGGAAAACGATCCTGGCTTATTTCTGCTTCGCACAGAACTTCTTTGTGTCCACACACGGAGCAATAAACGGAGCCCTGTGGGCACTTGCGACGATCTTTCAGTTTTACCTGATAGCACCGTTTATGTACAGGCTTGTCAGAAAAAGCACTGCACTTTCAATAGTGGTGTCTGTAGGTATAACGGTTTTATGTAAATTTCTTATATATAAT
>JABUTA010000347.1 GCA_021443845.1 Parasporobacterium sp. | reverse complement strand
ATAATATACAGTGCCGTAGTTTACCGCTGTATCTATAAGGGACGTTGCCGTTGTATCCTTAAATACTTTCCATGACCCGCCTGCTGTTTTCCAATACACTCTGTATTTCACCGCACCTTCCATAGGTTCCCAGCTGATCCGGATTCCGTTAGATGTATTCTGTGTATATTTAAGTTTCGGTGCGGCACATGAGTAACTGACTTTTATAATCTGTCCCGATTCATACTGTCCGTAATCGGATATTTCATAAAGTTCATAAGTGCCCTTGGTCTTGGCTGATATAAGACAGGTTCTCATGTTGTATGAAAGGCCCTTGCTTGCGCCAATGGTATGCTGCTTCGCACTCCAGCATGGAGTTGCAACCGGAACTGCAAGGCCGCTGTCTCCCGTAAGCAGGGAATATTCTCCAAGATTGGTTCCCTCATAATTTTTCCAGTTCATGTCATGGTACTGGGCATTGGTATGTCCCGTAACAACCCTGTACATGCCTCTTGCTGCCTGAATTCCATTCTCGTTATGAGCCACCTGGGAATAGTGAAGGTCATTATGAACTTCCGATAATTTAGTCGGAACTTTTCCTATAGTTGCATTATCCCTGAGGGGATAATCCAGATATCCGCTTGGATATTCGGAGGCAAAATATCTGTAGGTGCCGCCTTCTGTGAACCAGCTTTCGGAGGCATTTGCCACCATATATACATCCGGGTAGTTTCTTGAAGCTGCCATGCTGTACTGGGCAGCCCTTGGGCCTGTCATTTTAAGCTGAGAGCCGGATACCTGAGACCCTATATTGGAAAGAACGGAAATCAGTCCGAAATATTCAATGCCAAGTTCTGACTTGATTCCGTTCCTGAACTTATCAAAACTGTCCATGTAATCTTCAGCCGGCAGGTAAATATTGCTCTCGCCCTGATTCCAGAATGCCAGGATGGAACCTCTTTTATAATGTCCTGCTTCAATTTCCGCATTATATGTCTGAAGCGCCAGTTTTCCTATAGCAACGCTTCTTTTATAGTTATATGCACCCGGTATCCAGTTCTTTATCTGAGATCCGCCTTCAGCTGCGTTTACAGCCCATACTTTTTCACCGCTGAGTCTGTTCCACTCGTATGCAAGGGCTGCATCAAGTCCGCTCTTTCCGCCGTCTTCATCACATAACGTATCGGTTCTGTATTTAAGCTTTTCTCCTTTCATATTCGCCTGGCTTGTCAGGGAGCCCGCCACATACTCGGCGGCATTAGTATCTTTACAGTATTCGCCCTTCTTATAATCAAGTCCGGCAATATTTTTAAATCTGTAATCTAGGCTTGGCGCATAGGTCGAATAAACCGTGCCTTCCTTACATAAAACAGAATCTTCCTGATGATATCCTGTATTGTCAGCTGTAGATCCTTCCATGTTGCTCTGTCCAAGAAGGAACATAAGAGTAAGAGTTGCAGGAACAACCGTTACATTTACGGTAATGATTTCGGGAAGTTCTTCCGGATTATTTTCCGGATTTTCGGATTCTTCCGGGTTTTCTGTATTTTCTGTATTTTCTGTATTTTCTGTAT
>JABUTA010000346.1 GCA_021443845.1 Parasporobacterium sp. | reverse complement strand
TGCGGGCAAACAGACGGGAATATATCCGACAAAGCTGTGGACACTTCAGAGTTTCCCTCCTCTGAAAGTACCGGCAGGACAGGAACCAAAGGAATTGGGGAAGCATCTGTTGATAAGATACTCATGGGAGAATTCATACTGCGCCACTTCGGCAATTATGTTTCCCCTATTGAAGATACAGCCCTTGAATATGAGGCGGAATATATACTGGCAGGAAGGGATTCAGATGAGGAGAATCTGAAGATAGCCGCGAAGGATATGGTGTTTCTCAGATCCGGTCTTAATATGATCAGCATGATGCAGGATGAGGGAAAACAGGCCCAGGCGGAGGCAATTGCCGAAGGTATTCTGGGATTTACCGGGATGCCTGTGCTGGTGGAGTCGTTGAAAACCATAATAACAGGAACATGGTGTATGGCGGAGGCTCTGTGCGATGTGAAAACCCTTATGGGCGGAGGAAAGGTTGCCATGGTAAAAGCCCCCTCTGACTGGACGGTTTCGTCTGTCGGACTTAAGAATTTCAGTAAGACCGTAGTTCCTTCCGCAAACGATGACAATGGCCTGGGCTATGAAGATTATCTGAGAGTCATGCTGCTGATGCAGGACAGAGAACAGCAGAATATGCGGACAATGGATATGATACAGGCGGACATGTGCAAAAATCATAACTCTGAATTCAGGATGAAGAACTGTATAAGCAGTGTGAAGGTAACGGCAGTATTTGAAGCCCGTCAGCTGTTTACGGCCTTCGGCTTTGTACAGGATCTGGTGGGAAGCACTCCCGGAAGATATGGATTCATGATCGATCAGGGATATTCATACTGAACTGATATTTGATCAGCAGTTGATTATAAATACCGGAGGAAGTGTCCTTAACCATGACAACAATAATAACCAGAAAAAACAGACACGAATTGTGTTCCGAAGGAGGAAACATTGTACATTCAGGTCACATCCCCTCGAAACATAGGTCACTTTCTCCGATATGCCTTAAGCCGGGAAAAGGCAGCCTGACACTGGAGGCGGCCCTTGCAGTTCCTTTGTTCATGCTGTTCTTTACGGCACTGATCAGCTTTCTGGTAATTATGGATCTTCAGTCCGGCATTCAGACAGCCATGGAAAATACAGCAAGAAGTATGGGGAAAAAGGCATACATTCTTGAAAGAATACAGCAGGGAGACCGGATTTCGGGAAATGAAACCGACAGTGATACTGAGACTCTCATATCGGCAGGGATCAATCCCACTGCCATTAAGCTGTTTCTTGCAGCAGATCCTGTTCTGAGAAACAGAGTATCCGGATCACGGATAGTGGGAGGTACGGGAGGACTGTATACATTTAACTCTTCATACGATTCCGATACGGGAATTCTGGACATGGTAGTAGCATATGATTATTCAGTACCGTGGCTTCCGGCTCCCGTGGGGATCATCAGATTTGTACAGAGGATGAACAGCCATGTATGGATAGGGAAAAGTCTTGAGAGTACGGGAAGCGGCAGCAAAACCTCCGGTTCAGGGAAGGTATATGTGACACCTAACGGCTCTGTATACCAT
>JABUTA010000345.1 GCA_021443845.1 Parasporobacterium sp. | reverse complement strand
TTCCTCGATAGTGTAGTTGCTTTCATCGTGGGTTTTGTCATAATCACAGTGTGCACCCTTTGTGCTTGTTCTGTTCAGATAGAAGAGATGTCCGTTCATATGGAACTTGTACTTACCTGAACCGAAGCCGTCTGTAACAACATGCTTTCCCGAAGGAAGCGTAAGCTTCGCATTATCTCCGTCGTGTGAATACAGTGTTTTGGCTGTCTTTGTATATACGTGAACCGTGAGCTGCATTACTGCTCTTTGTTTTTTAGTGCTTGAAGCTGTTCCCTTTGTACCGTTTTCAAAAACACCTACAACCTTGTATGAGCACTTGTCGCCGGGATCTATTCCGCTCAGATAGCAGCTGTATGAAGACTTTGACGGACTGTTTGTAACTCTCTTTTTAATGCTTCCGTCTCTGTAGATTGCAAATTCCTTAATGTTTGAATTTCCTGAACGTGTCCACTTAAGAGTTACGCCTTCATAGTCACGAAGCACTTTGAAATCTGTAATTTTGCTGGCACTGGTTAATGCACCTGATTCACATTTATCTGCTACATCCTGAACTTCAACTCTGTATTTCGTCGACCATCCTGTAACCATCTTTGCCGATACATATGATTTCTTAGGATCGTCGCTTTTAACCTGTGAGCCGTCAACTGTCGCTTCCAGAGTTTCAATCGGAGCCGCATCAGGCTTCGCAACAACACTTGTTACAGTAATCATCTTGCCCGACGGCAGATTCTCAACCTTGTCCCATGCAACTGTTGCGTTACCCTTTGTCGCTGAAATTCCAACCTTTGTGGAAAGAATCTGTGCCTTGGTTTCACCGTTTACAATTACATCATAGATGTATCCTACCGGCAGTGATGCCGAATAGTTTGTACCATCTTTTGTCCAGGTTACGGTATCGGGTGTACCTGTCTTCTTAATCGTGATTGTTGCGGCTGATGAAATCACAACATCGTATGCTTTAGTCGTTGAATTATATGTCTTGCTTACTACTGTAACATCGCCTGCTGTACCTTCGATTTCTACATCAGGTTCCGATTCGTCCTCAATCGGTTCCTCTTCATCCGCTGCAGACTGTTCCACCTCTGCAGTTTCTTCCTGTGCATTAACATCCTGCTGATCTGCAGGCTGGTCAGTATTCAGTTCTGTAGCGAATACTCCCGTTCCGGTCATAGTCATTGCAACGACCATCGTAAGCACCAGGCAAGTAATCTTTCTAATAATTTCCTTTTTCATTACCAACTACCAAATCCTTTTTCACTCTTAAATAGTATGTCTAAAAATACACAGTTATTCTATCAAAACCATGCAGTATTTTCAAGTTTTAATCGGTGATTCCGATGACTGAACAACCTATATTGGCTTAACTTTGCCTCCCACAGCATCTACTATTCTGTTATATGCTTTACGCCCTTTCTTGCTGCTTGCATTGTAGCCTTCACTGAGGGCAACCGGCGCCCATTTGCATTCATCAACCGTGGTGTAGCAGTAACAAGGAATGTAGTTGTTTTCTGCAAGAACAACTCTGCCGCCCTCGTCCCTCTGCAGACGGATTCTGACCAGAACGG
>JABUTA010000344.1 GCA_021443845.1 Parasporobacterium sp. | reverse complement strand
TGATGCTAACGTCAGATTGTTGACAAAGTGCGCGTCGTTCATGCCGGATGCGGCGTGAAACTGAACTGCACCCCAAATGTTGGACATAATCTGACATCTGAAGGTGCAGTTTATGAAACATTCATTTGAAGTAAAACTTGCCGCTGTAAATCATTACCTGGCTGGTCATGCAGGCATCATTTCTACGGCAAAACTCTTTCAACTTTCTCACACCAGCCTCTCACACTGGATTAATCTTTTTCTTCTTCACGGTCCTCGGGCACTGGATTGCAGACACAAGCGTAGCTATTCTCCTGAAGATAAACTTTGCGTGGTTCTTTATGCTCTCGGGCATTCTGAGTCTCTACCCCGGGTAGCTGCCCGGTTTAACATTCCCAGCCACAACATGGTTAAAAACTGGATAAAAGGCTACCGCAAATCTGGTAATGAGGCCTTTATCAGGCGCAGGAAGGAGAAAAGCATGACCCGTTCTGATGATACCCATGAAAACGAGGCAAACATGACGCCGGAAGAGATGAAGAATGAGCTGCGTTATCTTCGCGCAGAAAATGCATATCTGAAAGCCATGCAGGAGCATCTCCTGGAAAAAAAGCGCCAGGAGCTGGAGAAAAAACGAAAGTCATCCGGAGCCTGAAGTGCGGACACTGCCAGTCTGACCTGTTAAAGGCTGCAGGGCTGGCCAGAAGCACGCTGTACTACCAGCTGTCACTGCAGAAGGCTAAGGACAAGTATGCTGATGTGAAACAGCTCATAGCCTCCATCTTCCATGAACACCGGGGATGTTATGGGTACCGGCGGATCCATTGTGAGCTTCAGAAAAGAGGTCTTAAGTTCAGTGGCAAAACGGTGCGAAAACTGATGCAACAGCTCGGCCTGAAGTCTCCTGTGCGCCTGAAGAAATACCGGTCTTACCGGGGAAATATGGGACTCGCTGCAGAAAATATCCTTCAGCGGCAGTTCAAAGCGGAAGCTCCCTGTGAGAAATGGGTGACAGATATCACCGAATTCAGGGCTGGCGGACAAAAACTGTACCTGTCCCCGATACTTGATTTGTTTAACGGGGAAATCGTGGCGTGGGAAACTGCCTGCAGGCCTACAGAGGAGCTGGTGAAGCTCATGTTAAATAAGGGGCTGGAAAGCCTTGCAGAAGGAGAAAAACCGCTGCTCCACAATGATCAAGGGTGGCATTACCGGATAAAAAGTTATCAGTCTGCCCTGGCAGACAAAGGGTTAGTGCAGAGCATGTCACGCAAGGGCAACTGTCTTGATAATGCGGTAATGGAGAATTTCTTAGGTCACCTGAAAGAAGAAATGTACTATCGCCGGGACTACAGAAGTGTAGAAGAGCTGGAAAATGCCGTTAACGAATACATAACTTACTGGAATCAAAAAAGAATAAAACTCAGTCTTGGGGGACTCAGCCCGTTAGAATACCGGACTGAGTATCAAAAAGCCGGTTAACTGAAACTGTCCAGGTTTTGGGGTTCAGTTCAGAACGCCTTATCCGGCCTACAAAAATCTTGCCAATTCAATATATTGCAGGATAGTGTAGGCCTGATAAGCGTAGCG
>JABUTA010000343.1 GCA_021443845.1 Parasporobacterium sp. | reverse complement strand
ACTGATGAGATGATCGCCAGGTATTCTGCCATTAACAGAAAATACTGGGAGGCTCTTGAACGTGGTGAGATGACCAAACCCCGGATACTGGTGGAGAGATTCCGGGAATTCTTCAGCTCGGAAGGTCTGGATCCATCAATTGCCGAGGAATTCAACAGTGTATATCAGCACAGGCTTGGGGACACCATAGTATTCTGTGACGACAGCTACAGCATAGTAGAAGAACTGAAAGGAAAGGTTTTACAATATGCTGTATCTAACGGCACCGTCATTGCCCAGAGCAGGAAGCTGAGCCGTTCGGGTCTGGACAGACTGTTTGATGATGTGTTCCTGTCGGAGCAGCTGGGAGTCGAAAAACCGGCATCAGAATTTTTCGAAAAGGTGTTTGAAAAGACAGGAGATTTGAATAAAGACCAGGTAATTATTGTAGGGGATTCCCTTACCAGTGATATGAGAGGCGGCAATAATGCCGGGATCAGAACATGCTGGTATAATCCGAAGCATTTAACGAACAATACAGATGTGAAGGTTGACTGGGAAATCAGCGACCTTCATGATATATTCAATATATTACAATATCAGGACTGATATTTTCTGCATATCATGCAGGTCAAAGGAGTTGAGTTATATGGATAAGACGTCAGTATGTCTTCTGAGTGATTCATTTCCGCCCATAGTAGACGGCGTAGCCAATGTAGTACTGAATTATGCGTATAATATAAATAAAGAATGGGGAGATGCCATTGTTGCGGCACCTGCCTATCCAGGTGCTGATGACAGCGGGTATCCGTTCCAGGTGGTCAGGTATCCCAGCCTGGATGTGAGAAAGCTGACCACCGGATATACTGCGGGCATTCCATTTTCGCCTGAGCTTTCGTCAGCCATAGGCAAACATAATGTGAATATACTTCATTCCCATACTCCTATGGTTTCAGCTATTATGGCCAGAGCTCTCAGGAAAAGAATGGGTATCCCGACGGTAGTCACGTATCATACAAAATATGATATCGACATTGCAAATGTTGTCAAAAATAAAGCTCTTCAGACCAGCGGAATAAAAGGTGTGGTTACAAATATGAGTGCCTTTGATGAGGTCTGGGTAGTAAGCGACGGAGCAGGGCAGAATCTCCGGTCTTTAGGATACCAGGGGGATTATATCGTAATGCCTAACGGTGTCGACTTCCATAAAGGCAGATCGGATGCACTTTCCGTAATGCGTGAGATAAGAGAATACGACCTTCCCGAAGATATTCCTATATACCTGTATGTGGGAAGACTTATGTGGTATAAAGGCTTCAGGATCACACTTGAAGCCCTGAAGATGCTGAAAGACCATGACAGGGATTTCAGAATGGTGATCATAGGCAACGGTGCCGATGCCAGAGAGATATACGATTACGCAAAGAATCTGGGGATTACCGATAAGGTGATATTCACCGGAATGATAGTTGACAGAGAGAGGATAAGGGCATGGTATACCAGGTCCAGCCTTCTGCTGTTCCCGTCAACGTTTGACTCAAATGGTCTGGTAGTCAGAGAGGCTGCTGCCTGCGATGTGGCATCAGTTCTTGTACGGGGTAGCTG
>JABUTA010000342.1 GCA_021443845.1 Parasporobacterium sp. | reverse complement strand
GAGGCAGACCGTCTCCACATGCCCCGAGACACCACTATGAATGTCAGCAGTAAAACTAAACATGTCTACCGTATGCCTCCGACCGAACATATCTACTCTTGTTCCTCGTTCACATTCCAAGCCCATCAGAAGTTAGACTTGATGTAATTCTTTAGTACGGTGATTCTGTTTTCTGTATCGATACCGTCTGCATTCTGGGCTATGCTTATCGTATCCACCACTGACTTATCTGCATTCTTCCTTCTTAGGTAGGAGCTGTTTGTGCAGATAATATGCTCGTCTCCAAAGATCAGTCTCTGACCCATATCATCTCTTGAAAGATGGGAATCAGATGCCACCTTCAGAAATGGAATATAGGTGTTCTGCGACATCTGCGTTTTGGTCTGCATAACAGAGAACATATACGGAGCTGTATCCGCTGAGTCATTAAGCATCTTACCGTAATAACCCGGACGGTACTCACGATATTTTATGTAGTAATATCTGAACGGATATAAACTGTTGCTTTCACATTCTTCCAGATAATCATCCGCTATCTTTTTCAGGATTTCATTAGTAAAGGTCTCGTTTGTAGAAAGCAATGATACCAGGACATTTTTCGTGTTATCAAAGCCGGTATTCGCGCTTTTATGGAACAGGGCATTCCATGCAAACTGCATAGTGGAAGATCCATACTGATAGCGCCACTTGTTTCTTTCCATCTGCCCGTAATCACCGATTGCCATCATCGCACAATCTATCTTATCCATGCTGCACTTGAACAGTGATTCAAATCTCTTTGTATAAGCAAGATTATCCAGACCTACGACGCTGATCTGACCATTGAGCAGATAGTGGTCTTCCAGTTCAAACAAGGTTTCAGCCATTCCCGGATTTGATTCCAGGAACTTCATTTTTTCTTTTTCTTCGGCCAGCTGATTCACGTTGAAGTTGTTATCGATAGAATCATCAACCGCACCTGTAAGTATGATTGCATCTGCCTGGGACAATATAGCGGGCATTCGGTTACGGTCAGTTCTGTCACTGATCTCGTCTTCCGAATTCTGAATCAGGTTATTCACAATTCGGATTCTTCTTCTGAATTCATCCTCCGTCACCTTATCTGTATTCTGCAGATATATGGTAATCGCATAAAGCAGAACTATTCTGTTTAACGGGAACTGTCTGATTCGACCGGTCTTATCAGAATATGCATGCAGGCAATCCTCAAAAATATTCAGACTGAATCTGGAATCCACCAGAATCTTTCCAGCCTCATGCTTTTTAGCCATGAAGGACTTAAGGAAATCCGTAGGTGAAGAATATCCCGGGATATTGCACCAGCAGTCCAGAAACTTCTCCATCGTCTCAATATTCTTAACTGCATCCGCAGACTTTGACGAGAAATACTGCTGAAGCAAATCAAACTCATCATTGCTTCTGCCAAGAGGCGACTTGTCCTGTCTGTAGCAGATAACATCACAGATAAACTTAAAATAACGAAGGAACTCATCGTCAATAATGTAATCATCAGCAGAGCCTATGCAACTGTTGCGGTCTTCCCACAGCAAATCGGTCCAAACAAGATCAATCTTTCCTATAATGC
>JABUTA010000341.1 GCA_021443845.1 Parasporobacterium sp. | reverse complement strand
GACCTTGATTGTACAAATTTATTTTCCACTTTTTGTACATTTATTTATTGACATTTACACCATTTGAATATAAAGCATGATGTAATCCCCTTCAGAACAACAAAAAAAAGAATACAGGGCACCGGCTCAGAAAAAGCACGACATTGCTCCGAACTTATCAAAAGCTTTTCAAACCTACTGAAAAGTGATACTCTTGATGAGTCCGGTACTGCGATGTATTTAGAAATGAAAAGAAAAACAATAAAAGAATATGTAACAGCAGTACACCCGTACAGCATATACAGCTATGAACGGACAAGAAATAACGGGACCACTTATACCCTCTGGGCAACAGAAGTATATGATTCCGATGGCAAAAGGAATAAGATCCAGTGCATGGAACTGGACGGTCTTTATGAGAAACTTTACAGTTTTTATGATATCGGTTCCATTTTTCTGAGAAAGAACACTCTTGCCAAGCACTTTAATGCCTTTCTTGAAGATAAAAAGCTGTATATCAGTAACAAAAGCGTAATGGAGTACCGCCGCTTATGGACCAAATATTACGCGAATGAACCCATTGTAACAAAAGACCTTAACAGCCTGACCGTCAAGGATTTCAGGAACTTCTTCGTATAGCTCTGCAGTAAACACGACCTGCAGAAGAAGCAGTTCATGGATATCAAGAATGTCGTCTCAAACTATTTCAAGTACCTGGTCGAGGAGAACCTGGTCCCTTACAACCTTGTAAGGGATATTGATTACAGAAAGATGCCCTACAGGAATGATGCCAACTCGGCGAATACAAAAACCATTCCCTTTTCTGAATCAGAAGCAAAGCAGGTCATCGAATGGTGCAAAAACCAGCTTGAACGCCCCAATATCAGACCGGTTTATATGTATGCAATCCTTTTTAATATTGCGATCGGTCTCAGAGTGGGTGAGCTCGAAGCCCTCAGATGGTCTGACGTTGATTTTGAAAAAGGAACTCTGACTGTTGCAGGGCAGATGGTATTGAAAGTAGAAGAGGACGAAGACGGAAACCTTCACCCCAGAAAAAAGGTCCGGTATCCCACAATAAGGGAAATGAGGCAGCCAGGGTGATTCCTCTGATGCCAAATGAACTTGAATATCTTTGCAGGGTAAGGGAGCTGCATATTTCTGACGAGTTTATTTTCCCTGAAGGCGATGGTTTCCGGTATCGTACCTTCAACCAGAAGGTCAAGAGTGCTGCCAAAGCTATCGGTCTAGATCCTGCAAAGTATCACACCCATTCCCTCAGGGCAACGGCAGCCACCAATACCTATTATGCATGTTTTGACAGCAGAAAGGTTCAGGCTTTGCTGGGACATACTACGGTCGAAATGACAGAAAAGTATATCCATCACATCCGTGATGCAGAGCATTTAAGGTCTTCAAGAGAAGAATTAATAGGCAAATTATCAAGCTGAAATTCTGGTTACGCATGGTTACGCATATAAAACAGGCAAACAGACATTAAAAAAGTCGAGAATTCATTGATTTCTCAGTGAATTCTCGACTTAATCAGACGAGGCGACAACCAGATTTGAAGGAACATGAACCCCCTTCAAACAGCCGAAAAACACTATAAATTCAAGGAGT
>JABUTA010000340.1 GCA_021443845.1 Parasporobacterium sp. | reverse complement strand
CCGATCCCTGTCCGCAGTTTTTGCATATTGTGGCTTCGGTGTTGCCGTCCTCTGTGAAGGTTGCCGGCTTTCCCTGTATGGTTTCCATGTCATGACCCGGTGCAGGGATTTCTTCTGTCTTTGTTTCGCTGCAGTCCTCAGCTGTACATGTGAAGGTTTTTACGCCTGCTTCCTCACAGGTTGCCTCTTTCGTGACTGTTCCTTCATCCCAGGAATGTCCGGCTGCAGGTATTTCCGTTACATCTGTCTTCGCATCACAGTTCGTGCAGTGATGTGACTTGCTTCCCGGCTCTGTGCAGGTTGCCGGTGTATCAACTGTCCACTCTTCAGAATAGTTGTGATCTGATACCGGAATCACTTCTGTCTTTGCTCCGTCGCATTTCTCAACGGTACATGCAAAGTCTTTAGCGCCCGGTTCTGTGCAGCTTGCCTCTTTCGTTACTGTTCCTTCATTCCAGGTATGATCTGTTGCTTCGTAATGAATAAATGCATTTGTTAATGGCGTGTTGCTGGCACCAATGAAAACACCTTCCCATGCTGTTTCATCGCCGCCATAGAATACATACTTAAGCTTGCATCCGTTAAATGCGCTGCTGCCTATATCCGTAACATATGCAGGGATTATTACGCTTGTTAAGTAAGAACACTGATAAAATGCATTGTTCGGAATCTTCGTCCAGGAATATTCATAATCACAGCCTGAACCTACCGGACCTGCAGTCTTAAAGGTACATCCGGAGAACGCTGTCGTTTGTATACTTGTTACGCTCGCCGGCATTGTTATTTTTGCTAATTTGCTGCAGTTCTTAAATGCAGAGCTTCCGATGGTTGTTAATCCTGCCGGAATTTCAATACTTGTCAATTCGCTGCATCCGCTAAATGTAGAATTAGCTATGGTTGTTAATCCTGCCGGAATTTCAATATCTGTTAAGCTGCTGCAGCCACTAAACGCCTGTGCGCCTATGTCTGTTACGGTCGACGGTATTTCTACGCTTGTTAAATATCTGCAGCCATAAAATGCACTTCCCGGAATCGACGTTGTCCAGCCAAATTAATAATCACAGTCTGAGCCTGTCGGTCCTGCAGTCTCAAGCGGACATCCCGCAAAAGCATTATTGCTTACTTTTGTTACGCTTGCCGGAACTGTTATTTTTGCTAAGTTGCTGCAGTCCTTAAATGCAGCACTTCCTATGGTTGTTACGCCTGACGGAATATCGATACTTGTCAGTGCGCTGCATCTTTCAAATGTATCGGCGTCAATGGTTTTTACGCCTGCCGGAATCTGAATACCTGTTAAGCTGCTGCAGCTGTAAAATGCATATTTTCCTATGCTTGTTACGCCCGACGGAATTCTGATGCCTGTTAAACTGCTGCAGCTGTAAAATGCATATGTTCCTATTTTTGTTACGCCTGCCGGGATTTCTACGCTTGTCAATTTGCCGCAGCCTCTGAATGCATTGTCCGGAATCGATGTTGTCCACGGGAATTCATAATCGCATCCTGAACCTGTTGGCCCTGCTGTCGTGAAACCGCATCCGGAAAATGCAGTGGACCCTATGGTTGTCAATCCTGCCGGAATTTTAATGCTTGCCAGTTTGCTGCACT
>JABUTA010000033.1:4497-17903 GCA_021443845.1 Parasporobacterium sp. | reverse complement strand
ATTTTATTAATTTATTCTGAACATTATATTTATCCTGATAAAAATGTATTCTCTGAAGAATATGTTCAGGCTGAGAATACCGCAAGTCATATTAACGTACAGCAGATCCCTTCGGTTATGCGGATTGAATGCTGTGGCTGATGAGAATATAATATAAAAGCCGGAATTAATAAAGGAGAAAGTGAAGATGGCTGTAACCAGCGCAGAACAGCGGCATCAGATGCTGAATGAACCTGTGGGACCCCTTCTGTTCAGGAAGGCTGTGCCCATGGTTCTGACCCAGATGATCACCGTAATATACAATACAGCAGATACTTATTTTGTAGCCAAAATCAATACCGAGGCTTCGGCAGCGGTTGGTGTGGCTTTTTCTCTTATGGCCATAATTCAGGCAGTAGGTTTCGGAATGGGAATGGGCACAGGCAGCCTCATCAGCCGTCAGCTGGGGGCGGCAAAGGATGAGCAGGCCAGAACAACTGCCAACTCGGGGCTATTGCTGGGTGCGTTGTTCGGAACCGTATTATTGATCCTGGGACTGTTATTCCTGAGACCACTGATGAGTCTTCTGGGAGCAAGTGAAAATGTTCTGCCATATGCGGCAGACTATTCCACATATATTCTTATAGCGGCACCATTCATGTGTGCATCCTTTGTCCTGAACAATATCCTCAGGTCAGAAGGTCAGACTACCCTGTCAATGGTCGGGATGATGACAGGGGGACTGATGAATCTTGCACTGGATCCTCTGATGATATTCGGACTTGATATGGGAATAAAAGGAGCAGCTGCAGCCACCATGATAGGACAGATGACAGGACTGGCCGTACTGTGCAGCTTTTTCTTTACAAAGAAGTCAATAATAAAGATTGCCCCCGGAGCAATCAGCAGAAAAATACGGGTATACACGGATATTATCAGGACAGGTTCCCCGACTATTCTCAGACAGGGACTGGCCAGCCTGGCTACGGCAATACTGAATAACCAGGCGGCTCATTTCAGCGATGCGGCTGTTGCGGCAGTGTCCATCTCAAACAAGCTGTATATGCTCAGCAGGAATATTGTTCTGGGAATCGGCCAGGGCTTCCAGCCTGTTGCCGGATACTGTTACGGTGCAGGCAGATATGACAGGGTAAAGAAGAGCTTCTGGCTGTCTACTGCTGCGGGAACGGTAATAGTGGTGATAATAGCCATAGCCATGTATTTATTCAGAACGGATATCATGACCTGGTTCAGGGCTGATGATGAGGTTATAGGAATTGGTTCACAGTGCCTTCTGTATTCATGTATTTCCATCCCAATGATGGCCTATTCCACCTTTGTAAACCAGACCTATCAGTGCCTTGGCTTTGCCGGGGGAGCTTCACTTCTTGCTTCCTGCAGGCAGGGTATATTCTATGTACCCCTGGCATTTGCGCTGCCTGCACTCATCGGAATAACGGGAATAGAGATGCTGCAGCCTGCAGCCGATATCCTGACATTCCTTGTATCGATACCGTTCCAGATCCATTTCTTCCGCCGACATCTTGATAGTTCATATCAGTGAAATATTAACTGACTCAAACTTCTCATATCATGGAGATACTTTCTGCTCGGGAATTAAAGGGTCCCTGCGGGTGTTTTCTCAATACTATGTGGTAAGATCTGAACTTATTTAAAACAGAAAAGCCTGAGTATTGCTGACATATAGCGAGCCTATATAATTCAGGGCTGGTGAGTTCACGTTAGTCGGTATCGGCTTAGGACTTCAGGTCCTTAAGCCGATAGGATAACTGAGCAGAAAACTTATCAGAAGTTTTCTGCGAATTATCCGACCGACGGCAAGTGAAACGAAGCAGCCCATGAATTATAAGGCGCAGCTATCGGAAGCAATACTCAGGCTTTTTCTGTTATATAGTTTAAACTTACCCGTCCACTTCTTCCTTACGGCGGCGGCCTTCATCCAGGAGCTGTCTCAGGGTTTCCTGATCATTACTGTCAATGGCGTTTCTGAAATTCATCAGATTGTCTATGAAAGTATCCAGTTCATTCAGGATGCAGTCACGGTTTTCCAGGAGGAGCTCAGACCACAGATCAGGGTTGAGCCAGGCCACCCTGGTCATATCCTTGTAGCTGCCCGCAGAAAATCCTTTGTGCTCAGTGGCAGTGGGACTCTTTATGTAGGAGCTGGAAACCACGTGGGCCATCTGGGAGGTAAAAGCGATCATCCTGTCATGAGCTTCGGCGGTGGTAACGGAAATGCTTCCGAAGCCCACAGGGCTCAGCAGGGACTTGATCTTATCCAGCAGGAAAATATCACTGAAGTCCCTGGGAACGATTACCATGGGCTGTCCCACATACATATCAGTCAGAGCATATTTGAAGCCTGAGTATTTGGTACCTGCCATAGGATGTCCGCCTACGTATGTGAAGCCGTATTTCTCTGCAATGGGAAAACAAAGGCTGCAAACCTTTCGCTTGGTGCCGCAGGCATCCATTACGATAGTGTCCTTGCGGATATAAGGGGCTATGGATTCAAGGTAAGCTGCAGCAGCTTCCGGAAAAACACAGATAATGATGATATCGCATTCATGAACATTTTCATCTGTAAGTTCAGCATCAACATCCCCGTTGAGCATGGCAAAAGCCAGAGTGTCTTTATTTCTGTTATAAGCGAGAACCCTTTCCCCGGCAGCATGGTATGCCTTGGCAAAAGAGCCCCCTATAAGTCCTAATCCAGCGATTCCGACGGTCATATTATTCTCCTATCTGCCGCTGTCGTGCAGCGGCATGTGTTTATTACTGATACCGGCTGTATATTCATCCGGTGATCATCTGCCCGATCCCGGGATCTTATTTATTTCCTGACAGCTACGGATCTGATGGTCATGACATCCTTTATCAGATCATCAAAAGCTTCGGGAGTAAGAGACTGGGCACCGTCGCATTTTGCATGCATCGGGTCATTGTGGACTTCAATGATAAGACCGTCAGCGCTGCATGCTGCCGAAGCCAGAGCCATAGGACGAACCAGCTCTGCAATACCTGTGGCATGGCTGGGATCAACGATTACAGGAAGATGGGTCAGCTTGTGAAGCATGGGGATGGCCGCCAGGTCCAGAGTGTTTCTCATGTAATCACCGAAGGTTCTGATGCCCCGCTCGCAGAGGATCACGTTTGTATTGCCCCCGGCCATTATATATTCCGCACTCATCAGGAACTCTTTGAGAGTAGAGGCAAGACCTCTTTTTAAGAGTACAGGCTTGTTAAGGCGGCCTACTGCCTTAAGAAGGTTGAAATTCTGCATGTTCCGGGCACCGATCTGTATCATGTCAATATCTTCAAAGAGAGGAAGGTCCTCCACACCCATGACTTCCGAAACGATAGGAAGCCCTGTTTCCTTACGGGCTATACGCAGAAGCTCCAGACCGTCAGCCTTAAGACCCTGAAAATCGTAGGGGGATGTACGGGGCTTAAATGCACCGCCTCTGAGCATACGGGCACCGGAGGCTTTGACAGCCTTTGCAATCGCAACTATCTGTTCTTCAGATTCTACAGAGCAGGGTCCCGCTATTACAGGGAAATTGTCACCGCCGAATTTAACGCCGCTTACATCTATTATGGAATCTGCCGGATGAAATTTACGGTTGCCCAGCTTGAAAGGATCTGTAACGACTTTTACCGTATCTACGATATCAAGGCATTCCAGAAGGTCCTTGTCGATGCAGGATGTGTCACCTACCATGCCCAGCAGAGTCTGGGTCTTACCTACGGACATGTGAACTTCAAGTCCCTGTCCTTCTATCCAGCTTACAAGCTGGTCTCTTTTCTGTTCCGGCGTTCCGGGTTTAAGTACTACGATCATTTTAATATCCTCTTTCCTGTGATGTTTCTGCATTACGGATATGTGTCCTGAGTCAGTTTGTGCAGAAGAGTATTTCTGCGTAAATAAAGCGGCACGCTGTCTGTCGTGCCGCCTGATAAATTCTCAGAGAATTACTTTCAACACACTGAAACAGCTCTACCTTTCGTTCGGGGTAAAGCAGTAATAATAATATGCATGTGTGCTGTGGGTAACAGGTTTCATTCTGAAAACACCTTTCGTAAAACTGGTTACACTTTAACACCAAAAAGTGTTAAAGTCAACACTGAATAAATACCTTGATTTGCATGCCGCATGCATTATAATGTATTTCAGTAAACGATTGAAAGAAGGAGGAATATTATGAATTTCTTTATTGAAGCAACATTCCTTTTTTATCTGGGTTCCATTACAGGCTGGGTAATAGAGGTACTGTTCCGACGTTTTATTTCCAGAAAAAATCCTGAAAGAAGATGGATCAATCCCGGCTTTTGCATAGGTCCATGGCTGCCTCTTTACGGTGTGGGACTTGTTATACTGTATTTCCTTACATTTGTGCAGAAAAAATGGATTCCGATGACATGGTGGGGCATACTTATCATGATTGTTATCATGGCCCTCTGTATGGATGCGATAGAGTTTATTGGGGGCTTCGTGATACTGAAGCTTACAAACACCAGACTTTGGGATTATACTGATGAATGGGGAAACATAATGGGACTCATATGCCCTAAGTTTACTTTAATATGGGCAGCAGCATCTGCAGGCTATGTATTCTTCCTGCATCCTCTTATCATCGATGAGCTGCACTGGCTGTCAAAGAATCTGACGTTCACGTTTGTTGTGGGACTTTTCTTCGGTTTCTTCATCCTGGACGTTTTATATTCTTCAAAACTTATGCATAAGATCAGTAAATTTGCCAAGGAGCAGCAGGTTATTGTCAGACTTGAAGATCTCAAAACAAATATCAAACACAATGCTGAGGAAGCTAACGACAAGGCAAGCTTTGCATTTCCTCTTAAGGACAGCAAATATTTGGCTGAGCATCTTCATGAGGCAACAAAGGGTGTTGTTGACGTAATCTCAGAAGAAAAAAACAAGATTAAAACAGAAATCAGAACAGAAAAGCAGAAAATCGAGAAAGATATCAAAACAAAAGAGCAGAAAATAAAAAACGATATCAGTAAGGCAAAAGAAAAGATTAAAAAGTGACAGATAAATGACAGCATTAATTACAACAATGATAAAACTGTTCTTCTCCATGGCAATAGGTTATTTCCTGAAGAAGCGCAACATAATCAATGACACGGTCAGCAGGTCTGTATCGGCGCTGATAGTAAATATATCGGCGCCGTGCCTTATGTTCAGCAGTATCGTTACCATGGACAGCAGTCAGTTTCAGAATGCCCTTACCCTTCTGTGGGTGGGAGTTCTTGTTTACGTAGGGCTCATACTTCTGGCGGTACTTGTTGTAAAGCTGCTGAAAATTGAAGAAGCTGCCCGGGGTGTATATAAAGCGGCACTTATATTCGGCAATGTAAGCTTTCTTGGAATACCTCTTGCCCAGTCCCTGTACGGTCAGGAAGGCGTATTTTATATAGCACTTCTTAATATACATTTCATGCTGCTGTTCTTCAGCTACGGAATATATATGATAATGACCAGCGGCGGCAATAAGGGATCATTTTCTCCGAAGAAGCTGGTAAATTCAGGTCTTATCAGCATTATTGCTGCTACATTGCTGTATTTCCTCAGGATCCCGGTACCGGACATGATAGTTGAACCTCTGTCATTTGTGGGGAGTCTTACATCCCCGGTGTCAATGATAATAGTGGGCAGTTCCATTGCATCTTATTCCCTGAAGAAGGTATTCAGCATGAAGAAGCTGTATATCATGTCTGTGCTGAAGCTTCTGGTATTTCCGATAATCGCATACTTCATTCTGAAGCTTACTCTGGGGGATAACCTGCTTACAAAGATCGTGTGCATATATATCGGCATGCCGACGGCCTCAATAGTAGGAATGACTGCTATGGCCTATGGGACAGATGTGGAAAATACAACCAGCTGCATAACAATGATGACGGTCCTGTCCCTGGTGACCATCCCCATAATCTATATAGTCATGCTTTATCTTTAATATTTCATTTACCTGCAATCTGACTATGCTGTTTATGGGAATATCTTCAGCCTTTTGCAGATGACAGACTGAAGCGGGCAGAGAAGCATTACAACCGGCATATCACTTTGAGATTTTTTACTTCAGCATGGTACAGTAAAAAAGAGTTGACAAATGTGTATACAAGAGTATAATCACACTCAACAAACCGTTGAGGAAGAGTAAGTAAGTCTGGACAATCCTTTAACAGCGAGCTGCAGGCGGTGGAAAGTGCGGCATGGGACTCCTTACTGAATGGGCTTCTGAGGGCGAGCTGAATACAATAGTAGGTGAGACGGAGCAGGACCTCCGTGAACAAGTCCGGTATGTGATGGCATACGCTGAGAGGATGTGCAGGGCACATCAAGTTGGGTGGCACCGCAGGTGTTAGATATCATTGATTTCTTGACTCCTGTCCCAGCAGTTATTTTTAATACTGCGGGACAGGAGTATTTTGTTGTATTCCGGACCATCTCCCGCAAAAGAGAAAGGAAGAGAAACATGAAAACAAACGAAGCAATCCCTTACAAAATCTATCTTGAAGAGAATGAGATGCCAAAGCAGTGGTACAACCTTCGTGCTGACATGAAGAACAAACCGGCTCCCCTCCTTAATCCTGCCACGGGAACTCCCATGACCGCGGAAGAACTGGGCGTAGTGTTCTGCAAAGAACTCGTTGAGCAGGAACTTGATGACACTACGGCATATTTTGATATTCCTGAAGAGATTCTCAGATTCTATAAGATGTACCGTCCGGCGCCGCTGGTAAGGGCATACTGTCTGGAAGAAAAACTGGGAACGCCGGCAAAGATATATTATAAATTCGAAGGCAACAACACCTCCGGTTCCCATAAGCTGAATTCAGCCATTGCCCAGGCATATTATGCAAAGAAGCAGGGCCTTAAGGGTGTAACTACAGAAACAGGAGCAGGCCAGTGGGGAACAGCCCTTTCAATGGCATGTGCATACCTGAACCTGGACTGCAAGGTGTTCATGGTAAAGAACAGCTATGAACTGAAGCCTTTCAGACGTGAAGTCATGAGAACTTACGGCGCAAATGTTACGGCATCACCTTCTGAAACAACAAAGGTAGGCAGGGACATGCTGGAAAGATTCCCGGGCACCGGCGGATCTCTGGGATGTGCAATATCAGAAGCAGTAGAAGTGGCAACACAGACTGAGGGCTACAGATATGTGCTGGGATCAGTTCTCAACCAGGTAATGCTCCATCAGTCTATCATCGGTCTGGAGGCAAAGGCTGCAGCTGACAAATACGGCATCAAATTCGATACGGTAATAGGATGCGCCGGCGGCGGATCTAACCTGGGAGGTCTTATAGCACCTTTCATGGGTGAAAAATTAAGAGGAGAGGCTGACTATGATATAGTTGCAGTAGAGCCTGCATCCTGCCCGAGCTTCACAAGAGGTAAATTTGCGTATGACTTCTGTGACACGGGAATGATATGTCCTCTTGCAAAGATGTACACATTAGGCAGCAGCTTCATGCCGTCATCACATCATGCCGGAGGACTCAGGTTCCATGGTATGAGCCCGACCCTTTCACAGCTTTATGATGACGGTTTCATGAGAGCAAAATCCTATGTTCAGTCTGAGATTTTTGAAGCAGCAGTAGAATTCGCAAAGGTTGAAGGCATACTTCCTGCACCCGAAAGCTCACATGCAATAAAAGCTGCCATAGATGAAGCCCTCAGATGCAGGGAAACAGGCGAAGAAAAGAATATCCTCTTCGGTCTTACCGGCACAGGATACTTCGATCTCATGGGATATGAACAGTACAACAACGGCACTATTACAGATTATGTTCCTACAGACGAAGAACTTCAGAAGGGATTTGACAGACTTCCTAAGGTGAACAGATAATCATAAGGACAGCAGTTCCCGTTTGAAAAGATAATACAGAAAGCATAAAATAAGCTGCATGCAGTTTGACAACATAAGTTGGACATCTGCATGCAGCTTCTGTTAATTTGATATATATGAAATAAATACCCTGATCGGAAGACAGTCTCTTACACTTATGCCGGTACCCGGTATGTACGAGACAAAAGAGCATCTTTTATAAGAAACAGGTCCCCGATTTCAGCAGCTGCACCATCTTCCTGCGGCACCGCAGGGAAGCACCAGTCCGTTAGAGCTTACGGGAAGGCCTACTTCGTCAGCTTCCACCCTGCCGCCGTGGCTGCCGGATATAACTGTACTGAGCATGTATGTGAGTACAGCAGGCTGAAGGCCGGTGGTATAGGAGTTGACCAGGAAGAACAGGGCGTCATCCTTCAGCAGCTGACTGCAGAGCTTTATGAGGTCAAAGATATTATCTTCGATTTTCCAGATTTCGCCTTTGGGACCACGGCCGTATGAGGGAGGATCCATGATGATGCCGTCGTATCTGCTGCCCCTGCGGATTTCCCGTTCGACAAGCTTTACACAGTCATCCACCAGCCACCGGGTACTTAATTCGTCAATACGGGAGCTTTTTGCATTTTCCTTTGCCCACTGTACCATGCCCTTTGAAGCATCAACGTGGGTAACATGGGCTCCTGCAGCAGCTGCGGCAGCAGTAGCACCTCCGGTATAAGCGAAGAGATTCAGCACTTTGATGGACTCAGGAGATTTTCCTTCAGCTGCAAGCCGGTCACGTTTATCTTTTATAAGCCCGGAGAACCACTCCCAGTTTACAGCCTGTTCAGGAAACAGGCCGGTGTGCTTGAAACTGAAGGGCTTAAGGTTGAAGGTGAGACGGTGTCCCACACTTTTCAGGTCATAACTGACCGTCCACTGGTGGGGAAGGTCAATAAATTCCCATTCTCCCCCGCCTTTGCTGGAACGATGGTAGTGGGCATTAAGCTTATTCCATTGGGGAACTGTCTTTTCCGTATCCCACAGAACCTGGGGATCCGGGCGCAGCAGAGTGTAATTACCCCATCTTTCCAGCTTTTCACCGCCGGATGTATCTATTACTTCGTATTCTTTCCAGTTATCTGCAATCCACATATCAATATCCTTATTGTTTATATAATCAGCTCATAGCGAATACAGCTTCATTAACTCCATCATACTATCATAAATACTATTGCGGTGGTATACTCTGTGAAATGTAATTAATAAAACATTAAAAACTTGAAACTGTTCAGAGCTGCAAAAACTTGAATGCAGCAGCATGGGAAGGGTTTATGGATAAGGATTTTCTGCCGGTCAGTAAAGAGGATATGATAAAAAGAGGCTGGGACAGGCCGGACTTTGTATATGTAACAGGTGATGCATATGTGGATCATTCTTCCTTCGGACCGGCGATAATCAGCAGGGTGCTGGAGTCCCGGGGTTATAAGGTGGCGATGATTTCCCAGCCGGACTGGCATGATCCGGAAAGCATTGCCCTGTTCGGAGAACCGGCACTGGGGTTTCTGGTAAGTGCCGGCAATATGGACTCCATGGTCAACCGCTATACTGTCAATAAAAAGCCCCGCTCGGAGGACAGCTATACACCGGGAGGGAAATCAGGTAAAAGACCTGATTATGCAACGATAGTATACTGCAATCTTATCAACAGGAAATATAAGAAAACTCCTGTCATCATAGGAGGAATAGAAGCCAGCCTCAGAAGACTGGCGCATTATGATTACTGGTCAGATAAACTGAAAAGATCCATACTGCTGGATTCGGGAGCAGACCTCCTGTTATACGGAATGGGAGAGCTGTCCATAGTGGAGGCGGCGGATGCCCTGAAGTCGGGAATAGCCATTGAGGATATCACTTTCATACCAGGAACAGTATACAAAACCAGAGATGTTTCAAATGTTCAGAACGGCATAATCCTTCCTGACTATGAGTCGATGCTGAAGGACAGGCTGAAGTATGCCGAAAGCTTTTATAAACAGTACCGCAATGCGGATTTTTACACCGGAAGGCCCCTTATCGAATCCTACGGTGAGCACAGATATGTTGTGCAGAACCCACCCCAGCGGCCTCTCACCATGCAGGAGATGGATGATGTGTATGAACTTCCTTATATGAACACATATCATCCCTCCTACGAAAAACTCGGGGGAGTACCTGCCATTAAAGAGATAAAATTCTCCCTTACCAGCTGCAGAGGATGCTTCGGGGGATGCAGTTTCTGTGCTCTTACATTCCATCAGGGCAGGATAGTCCAGGCCAGAAGTCATGAATCCCTCATAAAAGAGGCTGAAAACATGACGGAACAGCCTGATTTTAAGGGATATATACACGATGTTGGGGGACCTACGGCAAACTTCCGGGCTCCTGCCTGCAGCAAACAGAAAAGCAGGGGAGCCTGCCCTGACAGACAGTGCCTTTTTCCGGAGCCCTGCAAAAATCTGGAGGCAGATCACAGTGACTATGTGAAACTCCTGAGAAAACTCCGGGCAGTGAAGGGAGTAAAGAAGGTTTTCATAAGATCCGGGATAAGATTTGACTATGTTCTGGCAGACAGAAATGATGAGTTTCTGAAAGAACTCTGTAAATATCATGTCAGCGGACAGTTAAGGACTGCTCCGGAGCATGTAAGGGATAATGTCCTGAGGCTTATGGGCAAACCTTCAAACAGTGTATATAAGGAATTTCTGAGAAAATTCGACAGGATCAATAAGGAAACCGGTATGAACCAGTACGCGGTGCCCTATCTGATTTCCTCCCATCCGGGCTCCACCATGAAGGATGCCATTGCACTGGCGGAAGCTGTCAGGGATATGGGTTACATGCCGGAGCAGGTTCAGGACTTTTATCCCACACCTTCCACCATATCCACCGTAATGTATTATACCGGTGTGGATCCCAGAAATATGAAGCCGGTATATATACCTGCAGATCCGAAGGAAAAGGCCATGCAGCGTGCCCTTATACAGTACAGAAGGCCGGAAAATTACGATCTGGTGAAGGAAGCTCTGCTGAAGGAAGGAAGGGAGGACCTGATAGGTTTTGACAGGAAGAAATGTCTTATTCCTCCTAGAAAGCTGTCATCCGTATCCCAAAAAGGAGGGAAGCCTTCTGTGAAACAGAAAAAAACGCAAAAGCAGACAGCAGCAGGCCCCGGAAAGCACAGACGGAGCCGGGATTGAGGACTTTATCTGATAAATGAGCAAAGGATGGGGATGGAGATTTATTATGAGCAGATATGATGTAACAGCATTGGGTGAACTATTGATAGATTTTACGGAAAACGGCATAAGTCCTCAGGGGAATCCTTTAATGGAAGCCAATCCGGGAGGAGCTCCGTGCAACGTACTGGCCATGCTGAACAGTCTGGGTCATAAAACCGGCTTTATAGGCAAGATCGGGCAGGATATGTTCGGCGATCAGCTGGAGGCGGCCCTCAGGGAGGTGGGCATATCAACAGACGGCCTGAAAAAAGATGAGGATGTACACACCACTCTGGCATTTGTCCATACTGCATCTGACGGTGACAGGGAATTTTCTTTTTACAGAAATCCCGGTGCCGATATGATGTTATCAGTGGATGATGTTGATGCTGAACAGATAAAGAACAGCAGGATATTCCATTTCGGATCATTGTCCATGACTCATGATATCTGCCGCAAAGCTACAAAGTATGCCGTAAAAACTGCCGAAGAGGCCGGCTGTCTCATATCCTTTGATCCTAATCTCCGTGAGCCTTTGTGGAGTTCACCGGATGATGCGAAGGAGCAGATTACTTTCGGACTGAAGCACTGTGACATACTTAAGATATCTGATAATGAGATTCAGTGGTATACAGGCCTCGAAGATTATGATGAAGGTATCGGGGCTTTAAGAAAGGAATTCAATATTCCCCTGGTTCTTCTGTCTATGGGCAGAGAAGGCAGCCGGGCTTATTTTAAAAATCTGAGAGTGGAAGCTCCTGCATTTATCAATCCGGATACCATCGAGACTACCGGAGCGGGGGATACCTTCGGGGCATGTATACTTCACTATGTTCTGGCGAATGGCTGGAAAGAATATACAGAAGCAGAATTAAGAGATATGCTGACATTTGCCAACGCTGCGGCATCCATAGTTACCACCCGCAGAGGGGCATTAAGAGCAATGCCTTCGGAGGCAGAGGTCAGGGCAATGCTCTCAGCAGATTAATTGATATCTCCGGGATGAACGGTAGTGCAGCTGCCTGTTCCGAGTATGGCTTCCATGCTTTCCCGGAAACTGTCTGTCATATCAGAAGGAACATAGGCCTGGATGGTACCGGCAAAGCCGCCTCCGTGGACTCTGACGGCACCTTTTCCCTTCAGGCATTTTTCTGCATATGCCAGTGCAAAGGCCATATCCTGATGCAGTGATTCCCCTGCAGGAATGATGTTCTGGAGAAGCTCCCGGGAAGAACGGCCGGATTCCTTTACTATGTCAAGGAACGACTCAATGTCTTTGTTCTTAAGGGCATCTATCTCTCTGTCAACACGTCTGTTTTCCTCAAATACATGCATTGCCCTGAGAACCGCTCTGTCGCCGCAGCTGCTTCTGATATCATTTATTTTTGCATAAAATTCATTTTCATCAACCTGCCTCAGAACATCTGCACCGAAAATGCTGCATACGTTCTTAAGCTCGGTTGTGATATCTGAATAGCAGGATGTCATGTTTTCATGACCGCTGCCGCAGTTGATGATGCATAATGAGTATCCCGTTTCCGAAAAACTGATATTGACTTCTGTCACCCGGGGGGCTGATGTATCTTCAAAATCTATTGCTATTACGGAATCTGCCGCACATGCCATCTGATCCATAAGTCCGGAAGGCTTGCCGAAGTATATGTTTTCTGCCTTTTTTCCTATAATGGCCAGTTCTGTAGGGGTTTTACGGGTTCCGGTTATGCTGCAGCATATTCTTCCAATGAGTATTTCAAACGCAGCCGAGCTGGAAAGACCGCTGCCTGAGGGAATCTCTGATGTGATATACGCATCAAAACCGGGAAGTTCTTTACCTGCAAATTCTGACATTACACCTCTGACAAGGGCCTTTGTGGTTCCGTATTCTTCGGGATGGATATCTGTATCGTTAATATCAACAGAGAAGGCTTCATAACCTTCAGAGTAAATGTTGATCTTATCAGTGCTGTTGAGACCTGCTGCCGCATATATAAATATATCTACGGGAGCTGCAAGAACCTTACCGTTCTGATGGTCTGTATGATTACCTCCGAGTTCTGTCCTGCCCGGAGCCTTGACCATAAACTGCGGCTCATATCCGAATATCTGTCTGAATTTTTCTGAATTCATATGATTCTCCTTTCATTCCTGAAATGCCGGATTTTCTATAGCATATGGTATTGTAAAAGAGACGGGAACTGCTGTCATCTTTCCGCCAGGTCCAGGGTTTCGAATATCTGGTTCACTATTGACCTGTATTCTGCCGGGGACTGGCTTTTCATCATTTTCTTAATAA
>JABUTA010000033.1:0-3464 GCA_021443845.1 Parasporobacterium sp. | reverse complement strand
GCCGGACCATTCGAAGAAAACTCCTGATGAGTTTTCTTCTCAGTAGTCCTGACGGCTCTACGGACCCGTAGTCCGGAGCCGTCACCTGTCCGTCTGCATAAAACCATCCCTGAACGGATACGGCTCGCTATATCTCGGGAATGATATGCCTCTGTTCCGGACCGGCCATCATAAAAGGTATGCATGGTCGGCATATCATATGAAAATCAGCGCGATTAACGGATAATCTTTGTTAATACAGATGCTGAAAATCTGCTGATTATGTGGTATCATATTAACCTGCATCGAAGATCATGCAGACAATAAAAAATACCGGAAAGAAAAAATGGATTATAAACATATATCAGATACATTAGAACAGTTAAGCCGCAGAGAGGGACAAAACCTCAACAGTGACTATGCAGGCTATCAGAAAAATATAGAACGATCACTTCTTTATTTTCTGGATGCCATGTTCCCTACTTACAGAAAATACCCGGAGCTGTTTCCGGATTACGGAATAGACTTAAGGACCGCATCCCTGCAGACAGGCTGCGGATATCTTATAAAAGCCCTGGTCAAGAACATGGACAAGGAAGCTGCGGAGAAGGTGGCTGAGGAGCTCCTTAATAAGCTCCCGGATATATTCGCTCTGCTGCAGACAGACGTTCAGGCAGGCTATGAAGGAGATCCGGCGGCCCAGAGTCCGGATGAGATCATACTGGCATATCCTGCATTCATAGCCATAGGAACATACAGAGTGGCCCATGAGCTTTACCTGATGGGACAGGGAATGGTGGCCAGGCTGATGTCAGAGTATGCCCACAGAAAGACCGGCATAGATATACATCCCGGTGCATCCATAGGAAAGAGGTTTTTCATCGACCACGGAACAGGTGTGGTTATAGGAGAGACCTGCGTCATCGGTGAAAATGTCAAGCTGTACCAGCATGTGACTCTGGGTGCCAAGAGTTTTTCAGTGGCAGACGACGGTTCTCTGGTGAAGGGCATCAAGAGACATCCGAACATCGGCAACAACGTTGTTATCTACGCAGGAGCCACCATACTGGGCGGCGACGTTTACATTGGCGATAACTGTGTTATCGGAGGTAATGTATGGCTTACACATTCAGTTGAGCCGGGAAAAACCGTAGTGCAGCACAGCCTCAGAGGTGAAAAATAGCCCTGTATGGCCGGCACGATGTTGATAATCCATTTTCAATCCGTTACTGAAAGGAACAGATATGACAGCAAAGGTATATGACCGGAGAAAAATGATTGAATACAGAGAAAATCCTGCAGGAAAAGCGGTGGCAGCTCTGGTACTGGGAATATTGTCCATAGTATTCTGTGCCCTCCCCATCATGCTTGTGGGGGCAGTAGTGGGTCTGATGCTGGAGAGAGATTCAAAAAGGATCGGCTTCCATCATCTTCAGTCTCCTGCGAAGGTGCTGTGTATTGTAGGATGCGTACTCTGTTCGATAGTTATCATTGCTATAATTGCGGCAGTATTGGCCATGGGAATACTTGCCGGAAGGTAAAGCAGGAAATTTAAGGATAAAATGAAGAAAACCGCATTTGATTATAAAAAATCATCACTATTAAAACTTTTCATTCAGCATTATAAAGGCCATATGGGCCTTTTTTTGCTGGACATGGCCTGTGCTCTTACGGTGGCGGGGGTTGACCTGCTGTTTCCGTATATTTCCAAGAAATGCATGGAACAGTACCTGCCTGAAGGACGGTTCAAAACATTTTTCATAGTAATGGGTGTAGTGGTGGCAGCCTACATAGTAAGGTCTGTACTGTACTATATCATTACATTCTGGGGTCACTGGATGGGTGCCCATATGGAAACCGACATGAGGTCGGAACTGTTTGAACATATTGAAGGGATGAGCTTCAGCTTTTTTGACAAAAACAGGACAGGCTCCCTGATGAGTCATGTGACCACGGACCTGTTTGAAATCACAGAACTTGCCCACCACGGTCCTGAGGACCTTCTCATTTCAGCAATAACCATAATCGGTTCTTTCTGCATACTGTGCACCATTGAATGGAAGCTGGCAGTAATAGTATTTGCCGCCGTACCGATATTTGTCATTTTCACCGTTATGAGGAAGAAGGTAATGTCTGCGGCCAGTGTGAAGGTCAAGGCTAAAATGGCAGTAATAAATTCTTCCATAGAATCAGGCTTTTCCGGAATCAGGACAGCCAAGGCTTTTGCCATGGAGCAGGAGGAAATCAGAAAATTCGAATCCACAAACCGCGAGTATGCACACTCCAAAAAGGGATATTACCAGTCCATGGCGGTATTTCACGGCTTCATGGAATTTGTGCTTAGTCTCATTGCTGTCCTGGTCATCCTGGCAGGGGGATTCTTCATTATGAAGGGTACCATAAACTACATAGGACTTATTACATTCAGTCTTTATGTATCGACATTCATCACTCCCGTAAGAAAGCTGACAGCCCTGGTTGAACAGTATGTAGCGGGCATGGCGGGCTTCAAACGTTTTGTGGAAATAATGAGAACGGATCCGGAAATCGCAGACGCACCTGATGCGGAAGTACTGGAGGATGTGAAGGGCAATATTTCTTTTGAAAATGTAAGCTTTTCCTATGGTGAAGGAGAAGATGATCCGGAACTGAGGAAGGAAGAAGTTCTCCGTAATATCAGCCTGGAGATTCCGGCAGGAACATGCTTTGCCGTAGTGGGTCCTTCCGGAGGAGGAAAGACCACACTGTGCCATCTCATACCCCGTTTTTATGATGTGTCTGACGGCTGCATAAAGGTAGACGGAAAGGATATCCGGCAGGTAACCCAGCATTCTCTCAGAAGGAGCATAGGTATAGTGCAGCAGGATGTTTTCATGTTTGCGGGAACCATATACGATAATATCGCCTACGGAAAAGCCGGTGCATCCCGGGAAGAGATAATCGACGCAGCTAAAAGGGCTGAAATACACGACGAGATCATGAAAATGCCGGAGGGATACGATACCTATATCGGAGAACGGGGAGTGATGCTGTCCGGAGGCCAGAAGCAGAGGATAGGTATTGCCAGAGTATTTCTGAAGAATCCTCCCGTGATCATACTGGACGAGGCCACCAGCGCACTGGACAGTGTAACGGAAAGCAGGATACAGAGTGCCTTTGATGAACTGGCAAAGGGCAGGACATCCATAATAATAGCCCACAGGCTCAGCACCATAAGAAACGCCGACAGAATTGCGGTGATTGATAATAACTGTCTCATGGAGACAGGAAGCCACGAAGAACTCATGGCCCTGGGCGGTGAATATTCAGAACTGGTAAAAGCCCAGCAGATATGTGGGTGAGACTGTCAGAATTTCGCTGAATCTCTCAAAACCCCACATCTCCGCCCGATAGTGCACCTGGAATCGGCTGTTTTTCGGGTATGGATGAAGGAATTTAGCAGAATTTCTCAAAACCCCACATCTCCGCCCGATAGTACACCTGGA
>JABUTA010000339.1 GCA_021443845.1 Parasporobacterium sp. | reverse complement strand
ATCAACTGGGATTCCAAGGAAATGGAACTCGAAAACAAGAACATCGACTGCGTATGGAACGGAATGACGCTGACAGATGGTGTTAAGGAAGCAATGGAAACATCAAATGCTTACTGCAACAATGCTCAGGTAGTTGTAACAAAGGCTGACAAGGCTGATGCTGCAGCTACAGTAGAAGCATGCAAGGAACTGTCATTCGCAGTAGAAGCTGGTTCAGCAGGTGAAGAACAGGCTACAGAAAACGGCTTCAACTCACTGGGAGTTGAAACTCAGGCTGACGCTGTTATGGAAGTAGCAGCAGGAACTGCTGACGCTTGCATCATCGACTCACTCATGGCTGGTGCTATGGTTGGAGAAGGAACATCATATCCTAACCTGACTACTACAGTTGCTCTCAACGAAGAACTGTACGGCGTAGGCTTCCGTAAGGGATCAGACATGGCTGCTTCACTGAACGAATTCTTCAAGGCTGCTTATGCAGACGGTTCAATGGTAGAAATCGCTAAGAAGTACGGAACTCAGGAAAGCGTTATCGAACAGAAGTAATTTACTTTAGGTAAATATAAATATGCTATCGATAGATTACTCCCGGATTCATTCGGGAGTAATCTATGTTATAAAGGCGCGAATTGCGCAATCGGATAAGTAGAACGGAGAGGTTATTTATGTTTCAAGAGGTTATGCTTGAACTTACGAATGGTTCAGTCAAGACGCTGGAAATATTCTTCCTGACATTGCTGGGAGCATTGCCACTGGGTCTTCTCATTTCCTTCGGCTCAATGAGTGGATTTAAACCATTAAGATATATTATGAAAACAGTAGTATGGATAATAAGAGGTACACCTCTTATGCTCCAGCTAATTATCATATATTACGGACCTGGTCTCCTTTTGGGACAGAACATCTGGGGCATGGGAACTGCAGGCAGATTTATAGCTGTTATAGTTGCATTCATTATCAACTACGCCGCATACTTCTCGGAAATATTCCGAGGTGGTATCGAGAGCATTCCGCAGGGACAGTACGAGGCCGGTCAGGTTCTCGGACTTACCAAGAGACAGGTATTCTTCAAGATTATACTCTTACAGGTAATCAAGAGAATTCTGCCTCCAATGAGCAACGAATTCATCAACCTGGTTAAGGATACATCACTGGCAAGAATCATCGCAGTATATGAAATCATCTGGTCAGGACAGCTGTTCATCAAGTCGGACGGTATCATCTGGCCGCTGTTCATGACAGGTGCATACTATCTGCTTTTCAGCGGACTGCTTACTATCATGTTTGCTAAAATCGAAGGCAAGCTCAGCTACTTCAAATAGGAGGACAATATGGCAATTTTAGAAGTTAAGAATATTCATAAGTCCTTCGGTAAGAACGAAGTTCTGAAGGGCATAGATTTTTCGCTGGAAAAGGGCGAAGTTCTCGCAATAATCGGATCCTCCGGCGGTGGTAAGACTACGCTCCTGCGCTGCATCAATTTCCTCGAAATTGCGGAGACGGGAACAATTAGCGTAAACGACAGCGTCATATTCGACGGCGAGAAGAATATGACCGAAGAAGAAATACGTGTTAACATACATCACTTCGGCATGGTATTCCAGCA
>JABUTA010000338.1 GCA_021443845.1 Parasporobacterium sp. | reverse complement strand
TCTTTCAAATGTTGATTCCATATTAAACGGCACTGTCCTCGCAGAGATCGGAACAAGAGCTGTAATATCAGGAAACAATATTTATGTTTTTGCTGACAGCGAAAACGAGCTTTATCAGATATCCATCTCCGGTAATGCTTCTGCATCCGGAGCCTATGACGGTTCTGTTATCGGTACAAATATCAAGCAGACCACAAAGGCAGTCGTTAAAGAAGGATACGGAAAAGATCATGCAGGTATGGATGTCGTTAAAGACATTCTTACTCTGAATGCTTCAAATGATGTTGAGATCAGTGCTCATAATACATCTAAGATAGTGAATGCGGCAGGCTCCCTGGGCTTCTCCCTCAGCAGTGCAGCGGCAGGTGCCATCGACGTTGCACTGTTCAAATCAGAAGTTCTTGCACAGCTTTCAAAGGGTGCAAACGTTAAAGCAGGCGGAAATGTATGCGTAATTGCAAACGGTAAAGAGGACTTCACGGACGTCTGTGTCGGTGCTGCAGTAGGAACCGGTTCCTTTGCACTTTCGGGATGTCTTGTCGTGGTAACAAGAGAAGATATCGTTGAGGCCATTATCGGTAATATCATTGATAAGGACAAGAAGAAAACAGCAGATGATTATCAGGCAGATGCCGCATCCACAGAGGTGAATGCAGGCGGCAGCGTTAAAGTCTATGCCGGGAATGATTCTTCTACCTTCGGCCTTGCAGGCAATGTGGGTCTTGGAGCAGGCGGCTTCGGATTTGAAGCCGGCGTTATCGTAGTTGTCAATGAAGACCTGACCTGGGCAGAGATCGGCAGAAATGCAGTGATAAACGCACAGGGCAACAGACCGGTAACTGCAGATCTCGGAGGTCTTGAGCTTACGACGGTAAGTGCAGTACTGGAAAACGGAACATCATACCAGTATAAGAAATCAAAACGCGAGTCTAAAGAATACTACGGTGTTGTTGTAGGCTCATATATGAACAATATAATGAATCTCCTGGCACTTGCCGGAGGAGCATCTTCAGGTGCGTCAATAACACCTGCAAGTGCAACGCTGGATGACCGGGCAATAACCATTGCAAGGATCAATACGGCGGCAAAGGTAAACAGGGGTGACCGTGAAACAAGATCAAGGGCATCCGTTCATGTAACTGCAGCGGCTGACACTACGGAAACCGTCACGGACGGGGCGGTCGGCGGTTCAGGCACTGCAGCCATTACGGGAGTTGTTACGGTCTATATAGGCAAAAAGGAAACAATAGCTGAAGTATTATCAGCTGATGTATTTGCTGAAGGCGATATTGAAGTATCAGCTCTTTCAGCTTCAAATGTTACGATAACAGGTGCCGGAGGCTCTGCAGGCGGAACAGCAGCTTTAGGTGCAACGGCAACAGTCATCACCTTTGATGACACAGTCAAAGCAAAGGCTTCGGGAACCTTTGAGAGCAAGGGCAATATCAATGTGCTCTCAAATCAGGATGCAAAGCTTGATGCAATTACTATTTCCATTGAGGGAGCAGGTGAAGCAGCAGTCGGTTTTGCAATTGCAGTAGCTGTATTCACGGGCAAGACCATTTCAGAAGCGGGTCCGGCTTCAGACTTTGACGCAAAGGGCAATATAAA
>JABUTA010000337.1 GCA_021443845.1 Parasporobacterium sp. | reverse complement strand
CAACAATCTGATTTTTCAGGTCTTCGCAGGCTTTTCCAACAGCCATACCTGTAATATAAGTTGTAGAAGAAGCATAAGATCCGGAATCATATGGCGACACATCCGTATCAGCACCGAAAACAGCAACATTATCAAGGCTGCATGACATAGCTTCGGAAACCATCTGGGCAAGAATCGTATCGCAGCCTGTTCCCATATCGGCGGCACCGATTATCAATGTATAAAATCCGTCATCGCCAAGTTTTACAGTGGCAGAGCCTACATCGCAATTGGATATGGCAGAGCTCTGCATAGCCATAGCAACTCCTGCGCTGCGAACCTTTCCGTTTCCCATATCACGAACCGGGAATCTTTCTTTCCAGTTAAATAAATTACTGCATCTGCTCAGGCATCTGTCAAGGGCACATGCATTAAGGAGTTCGCCGTAGTATGAAGGCATTACCATACCCTCTTTAACCATATTCTTTTCACGGATATAAACAGGGTCCATGCCTAACCTGTCAGCTAATTCATTAACAATGGATTCCAGGGCAAATATTCCCTGAGGCGCACCGTATCCTCTGTATGCACCTGCAGCCTGAACATTAGTATAAACAACATCATATGTGAATCTATGGGCTTCCAGACTGCCTGTATATAAAGATATTGACTTAACGCCTGAAAGGCCAACCGTTGTGGGACCATGTTCGCTGTATGCACCTGAATTGGACAATGTATACATATCAATGGCTCTGATTTTTCCGCTGTTATCTGCGCCAACTTTAACTGTAACTTCCATTTCATGACGCGGAGAGCCGGCAGTCTGGCACTCTTTTCTTGTATACATTATCATAGAAGGCCTGCCCGTTTTCATGGTTACAAAGGCGGGATATACTTCACAGATTGCGGATTGTTTCGCCCCGAATCCACCTCCGATACGCGGCTTTTCAACTCTGATCATGCTCTTGGGAATTCCAAGGGCAGTTGATAAAATACGCCTTACATGAAATACAATCTGAGTTGATGATATTACATGAAGCCTTCCGTATCTGTCTAATTCCGCATATGTTTTAAAAGGCTCCATCATAGCCTGTTGGTTGGCCTTTGTATGATAAGTATGTTCAATAACGATATCGCAGTCATTCATTACTGCATCTACATCGCCATGCTCACTTTCAACTCCGCTTGCAACAAGATTTCTTTTATTATCAGCTCCTACAGGAACGTGGGCCTTCCAGTCATCTTCGGGATGAACAAGAACAGGATTATCCTTAGCGGTGTGATAATCAAGAACCGCTTCAAGAATCTCATATTTAACTTTTATTAATTTCAGGGCTTTTTCAGCCACCTTTTCATTTTCCGCAGCAACTATAGCAACTGCATCTCCGGCAAATCTTATATGTCTGTCCAGAATATATCTGTCATAAGGAGAAAACTCAGGATATGTCTGTCCTGCGATGGTAAACCTGTTTTCAGGTACGTCTTCCCAAGTATATATATCAACTACTCCGGGAACTTTTTTAGCTATATCTGTATTGATTTCAAGAATTTTAGCATGTGCATGGGGACTTCTTAAAATTTTAACAACAAGTGTGTTCTGTTTATTTCACAAGAAGGATAAAGGCATTTTGTAGGA
>JABUTA010000336.1 GCA_021443845.1 Parasporobacterium sp. | reverse complement strand
AGTAAAGGCAGTGAAAGATACAATATAATTACCGACCTTTACAGGATCGGTGCATATGATGAACATGACAGGCTCGCTGATAATCTTCTGGCTGCAAACGGAGATCTTATGACTACAGTAGCCAGACTGGGTGAGGCATTAAAACAGGGTAAGACTGTTACCCAGAATATTTTCACTCAGCTTGAGGAGGCCAATGAGTCCGCGAGAAAAAATGCTGCCATCCGCAGAGCCGTCAGAAAGACTGTCAATCGAAAGGTAATGATCAAAAAAGAGACAACCCATAAGGCTGTCTCAGGAAAGAAAAATATATACAGAAATAAAGGCTGATAAAGCCCCTTTATACGCCGGTATTCCACAGGGTGCCGGCAAGGGATACAATCAGCGGCATGGTAATGATACAGCATATTGTACTCAGGCAGACACTCTTAACTGCCTGAGTATAATTTTTATTATGGAGCTGTGCAAAGATGGCCACATTGGAACCTACCGGTGCGGAGGCTGCTATCAGGATGGCCATGCGGATGGTCATATATTCTGCCGGCAGCAGTGATAATAATGCGATGGTAAACAGAGGAATGACCACCAGCCTCACCAGAGTGCTGATATATGCGGTCCTGTCTGTAAACAGCTCCCGGAACCGGATCTGTGCAAGATATGTTCCCAGGCTCAGCATGGCGACGGGAGCATTCATTGCAGCCACATAACCTATGGTGCCGGTAACGATTTCCGGCATTTCAACAGGTATAATGAACAGGATAATTCCTATGACCAGGCTCAGTACTACGGGATTGGTGACTATCTTTTTAAGGGAAATCTGTCTTTTGTCTCTGGTGATGATAAATACACCGTAGGTCCATTGGAGAATGTTCAGCAAAGCAACAAAGGACGATACATAAAATACAGCATCACTTCCCAGAACAACTGAAATGATGGGTATTCCCATGAAGCCGGCATTTGAAAATGCAGTGCCGAAATTTTCTATGTCATGCTTTCTGAAGCAGAGTGCAGACACTGCGATGGACAGAAGCAATGCCGCGAGAGCCGCAGCAAAGGATATGCCCAGTCCTATGAGCCTTTCTGTGGTGAAGTTTACCATGAAGGCCTTGATGACAACTGCCGGCATGACGATATAGATCAATGCATTTCCAAGGCTTTTCGAGCCTTCCTTTGATATTTTCCCTGTTTTGAACAGGATCATTCCGATAAACATCAGAATGAACATTATGGCGATCTGCCTGAACAATATTCCCATTAATTCCATAATATGTGTCTCCCTTTGCTGCAGATGCTGTGTTTTGACTGCAAAATTATAACCCTGTTAGAGCAAGCCATCAAGAGTCGGAAGAAAATCCCTCTCCACATCACTGATAATTGCTCTGTATTGCGTTATTTTGATGATTTTACATGGAATTCATCATAAAAACAGCAAAAAAAAGGCAAAAACAGCCCTTCAAAAACCATATTTTTCGGAATTCTGCGAATTTATAGCGAAATAAATACGAAAAAATAAATTGATAAACGAAATAAAACGAAATCAATAAAATATAAATCGAAATAATTTCGTGAAATATATAGAAAAATTTCGCATAGCAGTGGTATAATAAACCGCAGAATATGATAA
>JABUTA010000335.1 GCA_021443845.1 Parasporobacterium sp. | reverse complement strand
ACTAATGGCATTTTAATCTCCTCCTATTTCTCGCCTTCAAGCTTACGTGGGTCTGTTAAAGTTCCGCTTGTATAAGCAAGGGTATCCGTTGTCTTAATATCATAACCGCTCTTAGGCTCGTCAACCATCTGATAGTTTTTAGGACCGTCCATCTTTCTTTCAATAAATCTGAGAAGATATGAGAAGAACAGAGTCATAATCAGGTACATAACCATAGTTACGGTAAATACTTCGAAATATGTATAGTATGTTCCGGCAACGGACTTGGATGTGAAGAACAGCTCTACTACACCGATACATGAAAGTACGCAGGTATCCTTGATATTGATAATAAGGTTGTTGCCGATCTGAGGCATGATATTTCTAAGTGCCTGAGGCATGATAACATTGATCATTGTCTGGAAATGTGTCATACCGATAGCCTTAGCGCCTTCAGTCTGTCCGATAGGAACCGAAAGGAAGCCGCCTCTGACAGTCTCTGCCATATAAGCACCTGTATTAATACTTACGATGAAGAATGCTGCTGTCCACCAACCCATGTTGATATTGAATAAAAGCATAGCACCGTAGTAAATAAACATGGCCTGAACCATCATAGGGGTACCACGGAATACTTCCACGTAGATTTTTAAGATAATCTTAACTATCTTTAAAATAACTTTCTTAAATACCGAATCGTGAGGTCCTACAGGAATTGTTACAACAATACCTACAATAAAACCGATAATACATCCGATAAATGTACCAATGATGGCAATAATCAGTGTTGTGCCGGCACCTTTAAGCATGGATGTGCCGTAGTTTTGCAGAATATATCCGATTCGTCCGAAGAAATCAGACGGAAGGGATGCAGCCAAGAAATTTAACATTTTTCCTCCTAATATATAAACCCTTATGTTTACTATATCAATTTCTGCTTCGAACAAGCCTTTCGAAGCACAAATTAATACGGCAAATAAAACGCAACAGCGAGGTGAGCCCTTATAAGACCCACCTCGTCGCAATTTTTAATTAATCTTAAGATTATTCTGAAAGAGGCTGTACCTGAATAGCCTGGTTCATCCAATCTTTGAAATCCTGTTCTGTAAGAGTTGCAAGTACGCCGTTCATAGCATCCTTAAGGCCTGTATTTCCCTTCTGGATTGAGATACCGATGTTGATTTCTTCCTGTGAAACCTGGAAGTCATCATCTGTGCCTGTGAAGTCAAGAATCTTGAATCCGTCATAAGCAACCATTGCACCCATAGCAGTTGGCTCGTCAGTTACAACGATATCTGTGCTGCCTGCGTCAAGAGCTACAAGCATCTGAGGTGCGCTTTCCTGTGCAGGAAGAGCATTTACTTCAGGAATCTGTGGAATGCATACGTCATACCATACAGTGTTGATCTGTGAAACAGCCTTAGCGCCTTTAAGTTCAGAGATGCCCTTAGCGTTAGCATATGGTGAATCAGCCTTAGTAAGTGTTACGATTGATGCATAGTAATATGGCTCTGTGAAGTCAAGAACTTCAAGTCTTTCCGATGTGATTGACTGACCTGCGATAACTGCATCAACTGCGCCTGACTGAACTGCCATTGGAAGTGAGTCCCAGTCAAGTTTAACGATTTTAAGTTCCATGCCTAATTTTTCAGCAATG
>JABUTA010000334.1 GCA_021443845.1 Parasporobacterium sp. | reverse complement strand
GCAGGTGATTTCAGAAAAGGTATTACATTTGAGATCGATGGACAGCCACATATCGTACTGGATTTCCAGCATGTTAAGCCAGGTAAGGGCGCTGCATTCGTAAGAACGAAGTACAAGAACATTCTTACAGGTGCTATCAAGGAAGAGTCATTTAACCCATCAGCCAAGTACCCTAAGGCTCACATCGAGACCAAGACTATGCAGTATCTGTACAATGATGGTGAATTATACTACTTCATGGACCCTGAAGATTATGAGCAGATTCCTCTCGCTTACGATCAGGTTGAAGAAGCAATGAAGTACCTCAGAGAAAACGACGAAGCAACAATCAAGTTCTATAAGGGAAATGCATTCCAGGTTGATGCTCCTAACTTCGTTGACCTTAAGGTTATTGAAACAGAACCTGGCGTTAAGGGCGACACAGCTACTAACGTTACAAAGGCAGCTACAGTAGAAACTGGTGCAGTTATTCAGGTTCCTATCTTCATCAATGAAGGTGAAGTAATCCAGATTGACACAAGAACAGGTGACTATCTCGGAAGATCAAAATAAGTGTTAACCATAAAGGGACGTGAAAATCGTCCCTTTGTTTTTTGAATCAGAAAAGAGGAAATTCATGTTAAAAAAACTCATAGCAATCGTAGCTATTTTAGCAATTCTGCTGGGTGGAGGCGGAGTGTTCTACATTTCAGCCCTTGGTCCTGTAGATTCAGAGAGCGAAGAGCTTATTACAGTAGTTATTCCTAATGGCACAGGTGCTTCTGCAATCGTAGGTATTCTCGATGAACAGGGTCTGGTCAAGAACAAGACTATGGCGAAGGTAAATGCGAGAGTCGGCAGATACAACACACTGCAGGCAAACACATACATGTTCAGCAAATCCATGTCCGTTCCTCAGATGATGAAGGCCATTAACACAGGAGACTTTAAATATATTTCCAAGGAAAAGTTCACGATTATCGAGGGCGCTACAGTGCCTCAGGCAGCTGAATCAATCGCCAAGGAACTGGACTTCACCAAGGAGCAGATCCTGGAAAAGTGGGCTGACAAGGACTATCTCAAGACGCTTATCGACGAATACTGGTTCCTGTCCGATGATATTCTGAAGGAAGGAATAATGTTCCCTCTTGAAGGCTATCTCTATCCGGAAACCTACTTTGTATCTGGAGATAATGTGACAATTGAAGACGTGACAGAGAGCATACTCGACAAGACTGACAAGGTGCTTTCGGAGCTGAAGGATCAGATCGACGCAAGCGGCTTCACAGTACATGAATTCCTGGCACTTACATCAGTAGTTGAGAACGAATCCCTCTTCGCTAAGGACAGACCTACAATCGCAGGCGTATTTATGAACAGACTTGCCAAGCCAATGCCGCTTCAGAGCGATATCACAGTTCTGTACGCACTTCAGAAGAAGACGGTTGCAGTTACATACGCAGATCTCGAGGTTGATTCCAAGTACAATACATACAAGTACTCGGGCGTTCCTATCGGCCCTGTATGCAACCCGTCACAGGCAGCTATGGAAGATACACTCAACTACGAGAAGACGGATTACCTGTTCTTCTTTTGTGCAGTCATTGTCTGCCATGTCTGATACCTCAATTACTTTTAATATTAAAACATTGTAAGTTATTTTTTAT
>JABUTA010000333.1 GCA_021443845.1 Parasporobacterium sp. | reverse complement strand
ATCAATCAGGATAGCACCGGAACATACATAAAACAGAAAGTGAGGATTCACATGAAGTATTCCGTTAATGAAGTTAAACAGTATATCGCCGAAACCGAAGTCAAATTCATCAGGCTGGCGTTCTGCGACATATACGGAAATCAGAAAAACATCGCCATCATGCCGGGAGAGCTTGACAGAGCTTTCGAATACGGTATTTCCATTGACGCATCATCAATCGCAGGCTTCAAGGGCGATGTCAGATCAGACCTTATACTCCGCCCGGACCCATCCACACTTTCCATACTGCCCTGGCGCCCGGAAAGTGGCAGAGTAGTCAGAATGTTCTGCGACATTACATATCCCGACGGAAGGATATTTGACGCAGACATGAGAAACATACTGAAAAAGACAGTGGAAAAGGCAGAGTCAAAGGGCATCAGCTTCTCCTTCGGAACGGAAATGGAGTTCTACATTTTCAAGACAGATGAAAACGGCGACCCCACTAAGATTCCTTATGACAAAGCCGGTTACATGGATGTCGCCCCGGACGATAAGGGGGAAAATATCAGACGCGAGATCTGCCTGACTCTGGAGCAGATGTCCATCATCCCGGAATCCTCACATCATGAGGAGGGACCTGGCCAGAACGAGATTGATTTCAGATATTCAGACCCTGTGACCACAGCAGACAATGCGGTCACATTCAAGAGTGTTGTCAAGACCATCGCCAACCGTAACGGTCTGTATGCGGACTTCTCGCCGAAGCCCCTGCGAGGCTATCCGGGTAATGGCATGCATATAAATATTTCAGTGAAAAATGCTGCAGGCACCAACTGCAATGAAGCGGCCACTGCCGGTATCATGAAAAGGATTTCGGAAATAACAGTGTTCCTCAACCCTGATAATGACAGCTATGAGCGACTGGGAGGATACAAGGCGCCTTCCTATATATCCTGGTCGTCGGAAAACCGTTCCCAGCTTATCAGAATCCCGGCTGCAGTGGGGCAGTACGAGAGAGCAGAACTGAGATCCGCAGACTGCATGACCAACCCGTACATTGCTTTGGCATTGCTGATGGAAGCGGCCATGGAAGGAATAGAAAATCAGCTCACACTGCCGGCGCCGGCAGACCTGAATCTGTTCAATGCCTCAATGGCAGAGGTGAACACTTACAAAAAGCTGCCCGGCACTCTGCAGGAAGCTAAAAATACTGCGGCATCAAGCGAGTTCATTAAATCGATACTGCCGGCCAAGCTTATAGAAGATTATTGTATGTAGATACAGACATAACACAAAAATATCACGGAAAGGAGGAGCAGAATGGTATTCCAGATCAGAACCTACAGCGTGCTGATTGTTTCGGCGGCTGAAAAATTCAATCAGTCCATCAGGACACTGCTGCCGGTAAATGATTTTTACCCGGTGGAAATTGTCGGCAATGTGCAGGAAGCCAGAAGGAAGCTTCTGGAAAAAGAATACGATCTGGTCATCATCAATACTCCTCTGCCGGATGAATTCGGAACAAAATTCGCCATAGATGTCTGTGCAGACCACAACGCAGGGGTGCTCCTCCTCGTTAAGAGCGAAGTATATGAAAGTGTAAATGACAAAGTCATGGAGCACGGTGTAGCGGTAGTCGCCAAGCCTGCTCCGGCCCAGATGGTAGCCCAGTCCATC
>JABUTA010000332.1 GCA_021443845.1 Parasporobacterium sp. | reverse complement strand
TAGATTGTGGGGAAGAAATATGCTGTATCAGGAAAAGAAATTTCCTTATCAGCGCCATATTTAGCTATTGCATCATTAACCGCACCCTCAGTTAAGCCGGCAACAGCATCTGAACCACCATAAATAAGATCTGTTAAAACACTCATTTATTTACTCCTCCAAATATAATAATAATGTTGTAATACATTTGTTTTTAAAAACACCTTAAGGTCTTCGGGATTTTCATCCCAAAGACCTTAATAATCTTTGATTACAGTTCAAGGAAAGAATCTGCATAAAGAGAATTGTTCATAATAATGTCAGCAGATTTAATGCTTTCAACGAGTCTCTGATCAAGAGGGTTAACAATAGCTGATGTTAATCCTGCATAGATGCACATAGAAACTGTAGTACTATCTAAGATAGGACGGATGTGCTTAGGAGTTCCGTTAGAAACATTTGATAAACCACCGGTTGACTTAAAGCCCATGTCAGAAAGCTGCCTGATAAAATCGATAACATCTTTCTGCTTGTACTGCATACCTTTAATTACGAGGAATAACGGGTCAAACCACATATCTTCTGTAGGATCAAGACCAAGCATCATACCACGCTCAAGCATTTCCTGGCAGAACATCATGCGCTCATCATTGTCAGCAGGAACGCCTGCTTTTGAGCAAAGTGCGATGATGATTGCTTCATTTGCCGCAGCAAGATCGATATATTCAATTCTGTCGCCTGCATCTGCAGAGTTAACAATAGGTTTACCCTTGGAGCGATTGTAAACTGAAATACCTGCTTCGATAGCTGCTTTATTGGCTGTGTCAAGACTCAGCGGAATGTTGTCGCAGGCTTCCTGGATAGTTGTAACAGCCCATTTCATAAGTTCAGGGCCGTTCTTTTCTGCAGGACCGATATTTACATCGATATAAGTAGCGCCGGCTGCAATCTGCTCCTGAGCTCTCTTAATGATAGGTTCAGGATTCATTTCTTCCATAGCCTGTCTGATAACCGGTGAAATACAATGAATACGCTCGCCAATGATTTCAAATCTAGCCATAATACTCTTCTCCTTATTTATTCTTTATTTATAATCCTTCATAAACTTAACAAGACCTGTTGACTCGTTAGGAGCAACAATGATTTCCCAGTCAGGAAGTTTTTCTTCTAACTCACCCTTAAGTACTGCAACCTTACCCGGGATAATGAGCTGACGGTTCTTAATCTTGTCTTCGATGCCCTCTTCCTTGATAAACTTGGAAATGGTACCTGCAGAGAACTTGCCTGCAGCCCATGCGGTAAGAACCGAATATCCGCCTGCGTCTGAAATAAGTAAGTTGCAAGGAACTCCCGAACGCTCAAGTTCGCCTGATACAACAAAATATGTAAGAGCGAAGTCAACTGTTGTACAGCAAGGGCTGTTTTCATCTGCACCGTTAAGCGGATAAACGCCCGGAGCCACCTTCATAGGCTTCTGAGGATCGGTATAGATGTTCTGTCTTAATCCATATAATGGAAGAGCCTGTGCATATGTCATGCTGTCCATAACAATAATTGAGCCGTATTTTACAACAAACATTGAAGCAAGTGCAGTCTGAAGGTCTGTATCTTCAGGTGCAATCTTGGAAACGTTAACAATTGAAGGATATCCAAATGTACGATCCTGATTCTTAAGTGCAGCGCGGCGA
>JABUTA010000331.1 GCA_021443845.1 Parasporobacterium sp. | reverse complement strand
GCCGTATACGGTTTCAACTTCAGCATCAGGAAGCAGTTCGGAAATCCTGCCGGCAACTTTATTTGCCTCTTCTTCATCAGAATCAGAACCGTAATATAATGTGATCACCTCTGTTTCGTCATCTGACATTCTTTCCACAAGATTCACTGCAGTCTCAACCCGGTCAGGGCCTACAGCCATAAGTGTTCCGTCAGCAATTCCCATGAACTCCCCTTCTTTTATATCCAGGTTATTCATATGGCTGTCTCTTACCGCATATGTCACTTCGCCCGTCTTTATATCCTCTGCATAAGCTGTCATGCTTTCTGCATTACCCTCTGCATCCAGGGACGGAACATATCCGATCATTGCATTTATACCCTGGCAGATGGTCTTTGTTGGAATGACGCACACATTTTTCCCTTCGCATAAACGCTTTGCCTGCTGGGCAGCAAGAAGTACATTGCCGTTATTTGGAAGGATGAAAGTGTTTACTGCATCAGCTTCCTCAACAGCTCTCAGGAAATCCTGGGTACTGGGGTTCATGGTCTGACCACCCTCTATGATGATATCCACGCTCATACTGCGGAAGATTTCCGCAATGCCTTCTCCGGAGCATACGGCAATAAACGCGTTCTCCCTGCGGGCTGCAGGAATGGCCGGAGAAGTTTCATCAGGCTGTTCCCTGATTACCTTCTGGTGGTGTTCTTTCCTCATATTGTCAATCTTCATGTTTGACAGAGGTCCATAACTCAATGCTTTTTCAATAGCCTGACCCGGATGATTGGTATGTACATGTACCTTGACTACATCATCCATTGACACACATACTATCGAATCCCCTATGGATGCAAGGAATTCCTTAAGATCCTGCTCATCCTCAGGAGAGAAATGATGATCCAGTTCGATAATGAACTCGGTACAGTAACCGAATTTTATCTCTTCATTGCACAGCTCGTAAGCTGCAGGCTCTTTGTTCACATGGGTAAAATCCGAAACCTCAACAGTTGAATGATGGATCTCACGTCCCCTGAATGCATCTATCGCTCCTTTCAGGAATACGATCAGGCCCTGACCGCCTGAGTCAATAACTCCTGCTTCTTTAAGGACCGGAAGCAGTTCGGGAGTTCTTGCAAGAGATGCCTCTGCCTCTTTTAAGATTTCCAGAAGAAACTCCTCCATGGAGATATCGGTTCTGCAGATGTCCGCTGCTTTTTCGGAAGCTTCTCTGGCTACAGTAAGTATGGTGCCTTCCTGAGGCTGCATTACTGCTTTGTAAGCCGCCTGTACTGACTTGCTCATGGCAACAGCTGCATTATATTTATCAATTGTCTGTAATCCTTCTATTCCCTTACAGAATCCTCTGCAGAGCTGGGAAAGGATAACTCCAGAGTTGCCTCTTGCACCTCTTAAGGTACCTGATGATATCCTGTTTCCCATTTCATCAAGTCCTGCATCCTCAGGAAGTGATGAAATATCCTTTACTGCCTGTGAAAGTGTCAGCAGCATGTTGGTACCTGTATCCCCGTCAGGAACAGGAAATACGTTCAAGTTGTTGATATCTTCCTTCTTTGCTTCAAGATATCCTGCACCGGTAATAAACATTTTCCTGAAAATACCGGAATCTATATAATCCTGCACTTTGTACTCCTCGTTTCGTAATTGGTAAAAAAACTATATGCCATATTATT
>JABUTA010000330.1 GCA_021443845.1 Parasporobacterium sp. | reverse complement strand
TCTGCCCAACTGCTGTGATGTAATGAAAAGACAGGTTCAGATACACGGTATACCCGTGCGTCCGGACCTGTTTTTACATTACTGCGTGTTAGATGAGCGTTGGATTATCGCTTCTTACCTTTTTAAAGCCTGTTACCAGTAATTTCCGGCAATATTTAGAATATCAAAATAAGCCGAATGCTGATATAATAGGCTGGAATCTGTTACTAAGGTACATAACCTGATTATAAATACAGGCGGTAAATCGGATGAATGCAGCACATATTAGCGAATTACAAACCGGTCTTCGGACTGCATATATAGACGGAAACACGGTCGCAAACCCGGCCTACAGACCCGGATTTATTTCAAATAATCCGCGGGAGGGAAAGAAGGTCATTGTCTCTGTCGAGGAGGAGCTGCTGCGCTGTGACAGGTTTCAGATCAGTGTGGCGTTTATCACGCTGGGGGGAGTTACTCCGCTTCTGCAGACTTTAAAGGAACTGGAGGAAAGGGATGTACCGGGACAGATCCTCACGACCAATTATCTTACCTTCAGTGAGCCGGAAGCGTTGAAAAAGCTGAATTCTCTCAGGAATATCACCCTGAAAATGTATGACGCGGAGGCGGCACAGGAAGGATTTCACACAAAGGGATACATCTTCAAAAAAAAGGAGATCTATCGAATCATCCTAGGAAGTTCCAACATGACTTCGGCCGCATTGACGGTAAATAAGGAATGGAATACAAAGATCATCTCCACGCAGGACGGCGAGGTGGCCCGCGAGATCGTTAATGAGTTTAACAGTCTCTGGAACAGTGATTATGCACTTGACTTTGATGATTTTTATGAAGTTTACAAAGAGCGTTTCAATATCATCAAGCATCAGAGAGAGATCGCAAGAAATGAAGAAATCCCCTCCCTTGAAAAATACAGATTAAGGCCGAACTCCATGCAGGAGCAATTCATTGTGAATCTTCGAAAGATATTGGCAAAGGGGGAAGAACGGGCACTATTGATCTCTGCCACCGGTACCGGAAAAACATATGCATCTGCATTCGCCATGCGTGAGATGAACTTCAAAAGGGTTCTGTTCCTTGTTCACAGAAATCAGCTGGCTGCCCAGACCATGAGATCCTATAAAAAGGTGTTTGGCAGAAATGTCACCATGGGATTAATTGGCGGTGGCAGGGCAGAATATGATAAGGATTATATATTTGCTACGGTTCAGACCATGAGCCGGGACGACCATCTGAAAAAGTTTAATCCGGAATATTTTTCTTGCATAATCCTGGATGAGGCTCACCACAGCACTGCAGATACATATAGGAAAATCATGGAGTATTTCAGGCCCGGGTTCTGGCTGGGAATGACAGCGACTCCTGATAAACGTGATGACAATATGGCCGGACAGAATGTATATGAGCTGTTCAATTATAATATTGCTTACGAGATACGTCTTGGACAGGCGATGGAGCAGAATCTGTTGTGTCCGTTCCATTACTTTGGTATCAGCGACCTGTGTGTGATTGACGACAGTGCACATAAAACCAGAGAATTATCATCGGAACATTTCAGGCATCTTACCTCGGATGAACGTGTGCGGCATATAATTGAACAGGCTGATTATTACGGCTACAGCGGGGACAGGGTCAAAGGGCTCATTTTCTGCAGCAGGATAAAGGAGTCGGAAGAA
>JABUTA010000032.1:7772-23231 GCA_021443845.1 Parasporobacterium sp. | reverse complement strand
TGCTAAGTTTGTGGGTTGTTCAGGTTTTCCTGAATGTAAGTATGTTGAATTTAGTGATGAAAGCAAAAAACCATTTACCATTGTAATGCCACCTCCGAATATCACGGGGCAGCTCCACATGGGACATGCACTGAATAATACTCTTCAGGACATAGTGATCCGTCAGAAGAGAATGCAGGGCTATGATGCACTGTGGCAGCCGGGCTGTGACCATGCGTCCATAGCAACAGAGGTTAAGATCATTGAAGCCCTTAAAAAGGAAGGCATCGACAAGCATGATCTGGGAAGGGAAAAGTTCCTGGAAAGAGCATGGCAGTGGAAGGAAGAATACGGCGGCAGAATCGTTAACCAGTTAAAGAAGCTGGGATCTTCTGCTGACTGGGACAGAGAAAGATTCACCATGGACGAGGGTCTTTCGGATGCAGTTCTGGATGTGTTCGTAAAGATGTACGAAAAAGGCCTTATCTATAAGGGAACCAAGATAATCAACTGGTGCCCGTGCTGCCAGACTACAGTTTCGGATGCAGAAGTTGAACATAAGGATACCCCAGGCGCATTCTGGCACATCCTTTATCCTATAAAGGGCGAGGACAGGACCATTGAGATCGCCACCACACGTCCTGAGACAATGCTGGGTGATACTGCAGTTGTTGTTCATCCTGATGATGAAAGATATCAGGATCTTATAGGCAAGACGGCTATTCTCCCTATAGTAAACAGAGAGCTTCCCATCATTGCAGATTCATATATCGATCTGGAAGTAGGTACCGGTGCCATGAAGGTTACACCGGCCCATGACCCTAATGACTTTGAACTGGGCAGAAAATACGGTCTGGAAGAGATATGCGTATTTACAGACGACGGCTTCATCAATGAAAACGGCGGGAAATACCGGGGCATGTCTACTGCTGACTGCAGGAAAGCGATAGTTGAAGAACTGAAGGAAATGGGTCTTCTTGCCCAGGTAAAACCATACGAGCACAGCGTAGGACACCATGACAGATGCAGCACAGTAATCGAGCCCATGATCAAGCAGCAGTGGTTTGTCAGAATGGACGAACTCATCAAGCCCGCCATAAGGGCTGTGGATGAGGGCGAAGTGAAGCTCATCCCTGCACGTATGTCCAAGCTGTATCACAACTGGACCGACAACATCAGAGACTGGTGCATATCCAGACAGCTCTGGTGGGGCCATCGTATTCCCGCATATTACTGCAGCGAGTGCGGTGAGATGATAGTTGCAAAGGAAAAGCCGGAAAAATGCTGCAAGTGCGGATGCACAGACCTTAGGCAGGATGAGGACTGCCTTGATACCTGGTTCTCATCAGCATTATGGCCTTTCAGCACACTGGGATGGCCGGACAGCACACCTGAGCTGAAGCATTTCTATCCTACAAATCTGCTTATCACAGGATATGACATCATATTCTTCTGGGTAATCAGGATGATATTCTCAGGTTATGAGCAGATGGGTGAAAAGCCTTTCGATGCAGTACTCTTCACCGGTCTTGTCCGGGATGACCAGGGCCGAAAGATGAGTAAGTCTTTGGGGAACGGTATCGATCCTCTTGATGTTATAGACAAATACGGTGCAGATGCCCTGAGGTTCACTCTGGTTACGGGAAATGCACCAGGCAATGACATGAGGTTCTACTGGGAAAGAGTAGAAGCCAGCAGAAACTTTGCAAACAAGATCTGGAATGCGTCAAGATTCATAATGATGAACATGCCTGAAGGGGGAGTGGGAACTCCTGACATAGCAGATCTTGCGGATGCGGATAAATGGATCCTTTCAAAGGCGAATAAGCTTTCGGCAGTTGTGACCGAGAACCTGGATAAGTATGAGATAGGCATGGCAGCAGACAAGCTGTATGAGTTTATCTGGGAGGAATTCTGCGACTGGTATATAGAAATGGTCAAGCCCAGACTTTACGGCGAAGACATCAGGACAAAGAACGCAGCTTTATATACACTTCAGACAGTACTCATGACATCTCTGAAGCTCCTTCATCCTTACATGCCTTTTGTAACGGAGGAAATATACAGCACACTTCAGCCTTTCTGCAGTGATATTTATCCGGAACCATCCATCATGATATCTGCATGGCCTGAGTACAGGGAGGATATGAATTTTGAAGCTTCAGAAGCAGGTACAGAGCTTATCATAGAGGCTGTCCGGGGTATCAGAAATGTTAGAACGGGCATGAATGTACCTGTAGGAAAGAAAGCAAGTGTATATGTGGTTTCCGAATCAGAGGACTTCTTAAGGACCTTTGAGGAAGGCAGGGTATTCTTTGCATCCCTGGCAAAAGCAAGCGATGTGACAATCCAGAAAAATCACGAAGGAATTGCAGAAGATGCCTTGTCAGTTCAGCTTGCAGATGGTACTATATATATCCCTTTGGCAGAACTTGTAGATATTGATAAGGAAATAGAGCGTCTTGAAAATGAGAAGATCAGGCTTCAGGGCGAGCTTAAGCGTGTAGACGGTATGCTCTCCAATGAAAGATTCATATCCAAAGCTCCCGCTGCCAAGGTTCAGGAGGAAAAGGATAAGAGAGATAAATACCTTAAGATGGCGGAACAGGTAGAAAGCCAGCTGGCTTTACTGAAGAAATAAGAGGATGATATGATTAATTTTGATGAAGCAATCAAGCAGTTTCACCCGAGCCTTGAGATAAATGAAGTTGAACAGGCAGTCAAGAAGGAAAATGCTGTAGAAGATATTACTGACATAATGCTTGATATCATGAACAAGACATCCAAGAAGGGTAAATAAGGATGAAATGTTATAAATGCGGAAGTTTTTTATATGATGGAGAGTTCTGCAGCACCTGCGGTGCGGACGTAACGTTATACAGAGAGATAGTTTTAAAATCAAATGATCTGTACAACAGTGCACTGGAATATGCCAGAGACCGGAATCTCAGCAAGGCCATTGAACACCTGAGATTAAGCATCAGGCTGTTTAAGGGAAATATCAACGCACATAATCTCCTGGGACTTGTTTATTTTGAAACAGGTGAATATACCCTGGGCTTTGCCCACTGGGTCATCAGCAAGAACCTGCAGCCGGAGAATAATCTGGCCAGCGTTTTTCTGGATCAGGTGCAGGAGGACAAACCATACTTTGATGCACTGAATGCAGGCATCATCAAATACAACAAGGCTATAAGCTATGTGGAACAGGGAAGCTATGACCTTGCCGAGATACAGCTGAAGAAGCTTCTTAATGACGGGGCTATCCATATGGTCACGGCATATCAGCTTTATGCCCTGCTGAAGATCCGTAAAAAGAAATATGCGGCAGCCAGAAAGATCCTGACCAGGGCAGCAGCAGTGGATGCAGGCAATCCTACTACCATTGCATTTTCCACATTTGTCAGCAGCCAGATGCGGGATGAGGAAAAAGACCTCACTGCAGGGGAATTAAGGGCAAAGAGGCAGAAGGATAAGAATGCTGACGATGAGCTGCATTCACCTCTGTCAGGGGATGATGTCATAATACCGAAGTCGTCATACAGGGAGTATAATCCCACCACTATGGCGGTTATCCAGATTCTTCTTGGCTTTATTGTAGGTGCGGCTCTTATTTTCTTTATCGTGGTACCTGCCAAGACAAATGCTGTCAGAAATGAAGCATCCCTGGTACAGGCAGAACTTGAAGACAGGATTACCCAGCTTACAAAGGAAAAGGAAGCCCTGACCACCACAGCACCCAAGGCTGAGGAGGATAACAAGGCAGCTGATGCCGGCAGTAAAGATGCAGGCAAGGCATCGGAAGAGGACCTTAAGCTTCTTGATGAAGCCTATGCCGCCTATGAGGAAAACGACGTACTTACCTGCGGAAACAAGCTGTATGAAATAAAGAATCCTGAGGCATTCGAGGGTGAGAACAAGGAAAAATACGATGAAATAAGCTATGCGAAGGATGTGGTACCTGACATGTGGTTCGCTGATGCAAAAACTCTTTATGATTCCTATGAGTTTGAAACGGCTCTGAAGGAATTCACAAGGGTATATGAAGTAGCAAATACCACAGGTGAATCTCTTTATTACATGGGCGCATGCAACTACAACCTGGGCAACTTCGAGGAGGCTGCAAGGCGTTTCAATGAGTACATTGAAACATTCCCTGAGGGGGATCATGCAGGCGAGTGCTATTACCTGCTGAGTGAAATGGAAGGTTAGGCTTTACAGCTCATAGGGCACAGGCCTTCCCTGACAGACAGAATATGTGACCGGATCACCGGTAATCATTTCAGAGGCACCATTGGTTGCCTCTGTTATTTTTTTGGAAAAGGATGAAACGTTTTCTTCCGGCACGATTATATTGAAGGTAACATCTGCAGCATATACCGTATCCTCGGAGGGAATATCATTCTGGGAGATAAGGTACTGGATTTTGCCTGACAGGTTGTAATCGCAGGTAATGCTGCACCTGAAACCGGAAGTTACGAAGGATGCATTTCCTTCGGCTTCCGCATTCAGCAGTCCTTCCCTGGCAGCGGCAGAATATGCCCTTACAAGTCCGCCGGTTCCTAAAAGGATACCGCCGAAATATCTTGTGACTGTGACGAGGACATTATGATATCCCATTCCGTTTATTACATCCAGAATGGGTCTGCCTGCGGTGCCCTGGGGCTCCTTATCATCGGAAAATCTCTGAAACTCACTGCCGGCTCCCAGAACATAGGCATAGCAGTTATGTCTGGCATCATAATAGCGTCTGCGTACTGATTCCAGACAGGAGAGAGCCTCTGCTTCGGAATGTATCTCGAAAACACCGGCTATAAATCTTGATTTTTTTTCTGTGATTTCTCCTTCGGATTGACCGATCATCACCTTAATGCTGTTATCCATGCTGAAATGATAGCATTTTATCTGATTGTTCACAATCTCTTCACCGTCAGTTTTTTGACAATAAATGCCTGTTATTGTATAATTCACGAAGCTATGTGCAGAGAACACCACGGTGTGAAGACTGCATACGGAGGAAAAATGAGACACGATTTTGATGAAAGTTACAATGAAGACCGGAGAGGCAGCAGACGTAAACCGGTAAAAATAAAACAGAAAACCATAGGCGGCGGAATCCTTAAGTGGTTTCTGCTGGTTATTCTTTCAATATTCTGCATACTGGTATGCGTAGTGGCAGGAGCAGGCATCGGCATGATAATGTCCACTCCCGAGATCACTGCCGAGGATGTAAGACCAAGTGAATATCCTTCCCATATTTATGACAGGGACGGAAGAGAGCTTATAGAACTTTCAACCTCAGGCTCCAACAGACAGGAAGCATCCTCAGATGAGATCCCCGAAATGCTGAAGAATGCATTTATTGCCATTGAGGATGAAAGATTTTATGAACATAACGGTATAGACCCCAAAGGCATTGCCAGAGCTGTGCTGGTGGACATTGCAGAGGGCAAGAACGAGGGCGCCAGCACCATCACCCAGCAGCTCATCAAGGTTAACGTTATAGAGACCGGCGGATATGAGAGAAGCCTGGGATCACTGCTGAGACGTAAGGTTCAGGAACAGGTCATGGCCCTTGAACTTGAAAAGGTAATGACTAAGGATGAAATCCTGACAAACTACCTGAACACCATCTATCTGGGCAGCAACTGCAATGGTGTAAAGTCTGCGGCAAAATTCTATTTCGGCAAGGATCTGGATGAGCTTACACTTTCCGAATGTGTTTCACTTTCTGCCATAACCAAGAACCCGTCAGCATACAATCCTACACTTCACCCTGAAAACAATCAGGAAAGACGTGAGCTGGTACTGGATAAAATGGAGGAACTGGGATTTATAACTGAAGCCCAGAGCAGGGAAGCAAAGGCTGACGATATCTACAGCAGAATGGTTGCCAATTCCTCAGGAGAAACCAGCATTTATACATATTTTGAGGATGCTCTTATTTCCGATGTGCTCCAGGATCTTCAGTCAATAGGATACACATACAATCAGGCATACAACCTTCTGTTCTCAGGAGGTATCTCCATTTATTCCACTCTTGACAGTGAAGCCCAGGCCATAATAGATGAGGAAGTAAATGATGAGAATAATTATCCTATGAATACATCTTACTCCATCAGCTGGAACCTGTCTGTACAGAAGGCTGACGGGGAGATGAAATATTATTCCCAGAAAAACATCAAAGTATATCACAAATATGACCTGAATGATACATCCTACAGACTGGATTTTGCAACAAAGGAAGATGCAGACGCGGAAGTGGAAGCATTCAAGAATATTATTCTTGAAGAAGGAGACCGTATCACATACGAGGATATAACATATACCCTTCAGCCCCAGGTGTCATTTTCACTTATGGACTACACCAACGGACAGGTGCTTGCATTGGCAGGCGGAAGGGGTGATAAAGAACAGAATCTCTCCCTTAACCGTGCTACGGTTACCACCAGACAGCCGGGCTCCACATTCAAGGTTCTTGCGGCATTTGCTCCTGCAATGGATCGTTATGGATATACACTGGCAACAGTACATGATGATTCACCCTTCGAATATGAAGGGGAGATCAACCGTGAGATAGAAAACTGGTGGGGTGATTCTTACAGGGGTCTCAGCAATATACGAGATGCCATTACCGATTCAATGAACATAATTGCCGCAAAGACATTATACGATATCGGCGGCGATACAGCGGTAGAATATCTTCAGGCATTCGGGTTTGAAAGCATTGATCCTGTTGAGGATGCCAATATTGCCACCGCCCTTGGCGGTATAACCGAAGGTGTTACAAATCTTGAACTCTGTGCAGCATATTCGGCACTGGCCAACCAGGGAACATATATTGAACCTATCCTGTATACCAAAATCGTATCCAGGGACGGAGTTGTTCTCCTTGAAGCCAATCAGACCACCAGACAGGTGGTGCGTCCGGGAGTTGCAGCACTTCTTACAAGTGCACTTCAGGATGTTGTGACCAAGGGAACGGGAACATTGTGCAGGCTTAACAACACCACCCTTGCAGGCAAGACAGGAACCACATCCAATGATTACGACCTGTGGTTTACAGGATATATTCCTACAGGACTCTGCGGAACCATCTGGGCAGGCTATGATGAGAATATAACCATCGAACAGGAAGACTTCCACAAGGAACTGTACGCAAAGCTTATGAACAGGATCGTTGATGAGCTGGGTTACTGGGGTGGACAGTTCACCATGCCGGAGGGTATAGTCACCACATCGGTATGCCACAAGTCAGGAGAGCTTCCTCAGGATATATGTATGTATGATCCTACAGGAAAGGGTACCTACACAGAGTATTTTGAAGCCGGTACAGTTCCTGATGACTATTGTGAAACTCACGTTTCCGCTTATATATGCCCGTATTCAGGACTTCTTGCAGGTCCGGGATGTCCGGGAGTTTACCAGACATGCATCGTCAGACCTGATGATATCAAGGGAGGCGATCCTAAGGGATTCACTGCAGATTCCATGTTCCAGTATCCCTACGGATACTGTACCGGACATGACGGCCTGATCGACGGCGATGCAGCCGGAGGCGACGGCGGCACGGATAACGATGATGGCTTCGATTATGATGACTATTATGATGGCGGTTATGACGACTATTATTTTGATTACGACGACTTTTATTAATGCACGGATTACTGTGTAAACATATTTCAGATAATTCTGTGAGTGTTCCGGCTCCCGTTATACGGGAACCGGAATTTACTGTATGAAAGGCAGCCTGACGGGGGAACAATATGAAACTGGCCATTTCGAATCTGAGCTGGAACTCAGCCTGTGACGACATAATGTACAGCTATCTTCGGGAGCACAAAATTGCTCTTGAGGCGGCTCCCGTGCGCATATTCAAGTGGAAGGAAAGCGAAATAAGCGACCGGATGGTAAGCCCCTATGAACGTATAGGGGATGCCTCGGACTGGTACAGGCTGGTAAATTCATATTACAGTATAGATGTCATTTCCATGCATTCAGTGCTGTACGGAGTCCGTGAAGATATTTTCTCAAGCGGGACCTACAGAAGATTCCTTGCGGATTATCTCAGGAAGGCAGTGGATTTTTCCGTAATACTGAGATGTCCGAATCTTGTATTCAGCTGTGCGGAGAACCGGGTCATCCCCAGGGGAATGAACAGAAAAACCGCTGACAGAATAGCCCTGAGCTTTTTCAGGAGCCTGTCTGATTATGCTGCCGAAAGAGGGGTATGTATATCCCTGGAGCCTGTACCTGCAGCCTGCGGCACAGACTTTATAAACACAACGGGGGAAGCGATTGATTTTGCGGCTGAAGTTGGAAAACAGAATTTCAAAGTTAATGTAAGCCTGGGTACTGTCATATACAATAATGAGGATATGAATGACATATTTACCCGGGATAATATGAATATAATCAATCATGTCCATGTTTCGGAACCGGGCCTGGGACCTTTGAAAAGCCTGAAGGTGTTTGAAGAAGCAGCAATGCTCCTCCGGAAGAATAATTACAGAAAATATGTTTCTGTTGAAATGCTGAGATTCCCTGATATAAAGCTTATTCAGGGAGCGATGAATTATTTCATGACCATATTCAGATAAAAATCATGTCAAAGAAAATACTGGTAGTATCAAGGCATTTCTGGCCTGAAGACAACAGAATAAATGAACTCTGTGAAAAACTCACTGAACGGGGTTTCAGAGTCAGCGTGCTCTGCGGACAGCCCAGCGGGGAAAACGGTGATTTTGTCCGGGGCTACAACTCCTTTAAAATAAGGCGTGAAAGCCGCAGCCGGATAGATATACACAGAAGTATGGACGTGCGCAAGGGCAACGGTTCCAACATAAGTGTATTTATGAATTATGCAGCATTCCCTTTATTTTCATACGGCTGTCTGAAAAAGCTGTCTGAAGGCAGATATGAGGCAATCATTATATATCAGGAGTCCCCGGTGTGGGTGGGCATGGCAGCCTTCAGGCTGGGGAAAAAACTTAATATACCTGTTTATATGTATGTGGCTGATCTCTGGCCTTACACCTTCTACGGCAGAATGGATATTCAGAGCGGGGTGCTGAGAAAGCTTCTGGCCTTAGTTTCCCGGAAAATATACGAAAAACCCGATAAGCTGATAGTTCAGTCTGAAAGGACCAGAAAACTGATGGCAGGTACCCTGCTGTGGGGATATGACAGGCTGCCGGTGGTGCCCGTATGGCCTGATCCGGCATATATGACCGAGGAACCGGATGTGGATCTTCTTGAGAAAACAGCCGGAAGCTTCAACTGCCTGGTCTTTGGGGATTTCAACGGTCAGCTGGCGGCAGATTACATTGTAAATGCCGCTGACAAGCTCAGGCAGGAGGGTATAAGGCATATAAGGTTTGTCATTACCGGGAAAAGTGAAATGACAGATGATATGCAGAAGACTGTCATGAGCAGGAATCTTAATGATTATTTCTTTTTTGAAGGATATATTCCTCCTGAAAAGACAGGCAGCTATATACATATTGCAGATGCTGTCCTCTGTGCGGTAAAACTCAGGAACGGTATAGAATATGACATACCTGCCGGAGTCATTGATATTATCGCTGCAGGCAGGCCGGTTGCTGTTACCCTCAGCGGACCTGTAAAAGAACTTGTGAAAACGGCAGGATGCGGCTATACATCCGAAACAGATGACGAGGAAGCCTTCTATGCAAACCTGCTGAAGCTTTACAGGCTGTCCCCGGAGGAAAGAAAGCTCATGGGAGAGAACGGTAGGCGGTACTGTCTTGAAAATTTCAGCTGCGATCACTGTGCTGACAGGATCTGTGAGATCATGACGGGATCGGGTCCGGATGGCGTAGATTCCGGGATCGATGCTGATGAAGGCAGCATAAGAAAGTTATGGGAGTGATCCTGATTTCTCTGTGAACCCTGTTTCACAGAATCAGAATAAAAACATCATAAAAGTGACACATCCGGAACACAATTTCAACACAAATGAATAATACCATAGAGCCAATTAAGAGATGACAGCAGATTTCCGGCGAAAACGGTCATCTGGAAAAAAGGAGAAAAGACTATGGACTACAATAACAAGTACACAGATCCGGAACTGAACGAAGAAGTAACGGAAGCTGAAGCTTCAGACATCGAAATGTCTGAAAAAACACCGGAAGAACCGGAAAATGAAATCAGATTTACGGAATACAGATATGAAGATCACGGGGAGGAAAGTATCCCGAGATGGAACCACGAAGCCTGTGAAAGTACTCCGAAAAAGCATCGCTCAGGCAGCAGACTTGTAAGGACCATAATAGCCGTGGCAGCGGCAGCAGCCATAGCAGCAGCTGCAATCCTGGTAATCGTAAACAACGGTTCAGGCAGCAAAACTGCATCGACATTCAATAAAGCCGTTCCTGCAGCATCCGCAATGGCATATACGTCTAAGGATACAGCAACTCTTCTTACTCTGACTGACACATCAGGATTTACCGATGCGTCAGCCGCTTCGGAAAAAGGATATGTACTGACGGACGTATCGGGAGTGGTTAATGAAGTACTTCCATCGGTTGTATCAATAACATCAAGGACACTTGTTGATTATTATAATAACCTGGGCGGAAGCTTCGGAAATTTCGGTAATTACGGAAGCTACGGAAGCGGCGACATGAATGATATCTGGGATATATTCTTCGGCGACAGCTACGGCGGCCGTGGCGGAAATTATCGTGAGATCCCGTCAGCAGGCGGTCAGGAAGATTCCGGAGAGGATATTTCGGCCGGTGAAGGTGCGGAGGAATATGCAGAAGAGCCGGAAGAAGTCGACTACGCTATGGGCTCCGGAACCATCATTGCACAGAATGCAACAGAGCTTCTTATTCTTACAAGCTATCATGTAGTTGAAGACTGTTCTTCACTTTATGTAACATTCGTAAATGATAAGAGTGTTGACGGATACATCAAGTCAGCTGATAAGGAAAAGGATATTGCCATTGTAGCAGTTCCTCTTGCAGATATTGACAAGGAAACACTTGACAGCATCAAGGTTGCAACAATAAGCACAGAAGAGGCAAAGGTCGGTGAAGGTGTTATCGTAATCGGCAATGCATTAGGATACGGCATCAGCGTAACAACAGGCATTGTAAGTGCAGTTGACAGAGAGATCGTAGTTGATGACAGAACATTAAATGTTATCCAGACTGATGCAGCTATCAATTCGGGCAACTCAGGCGGATGCATGCTTAATTCAAAAGGCGAGGTTATCGGCATCAACGAGGCAAAGGTTACGGTAAGCTATGTAGAGGGTATGTGCTATGCCATACCGGTACTGAGCAACATTGAGCTTATCCAGGATCTTATGAACGAAGAAAAGCCCTTCGAAGAGAAGGAAGCCGAAGAACAGCTGGCAGCAGCCAACAGCCCTATCCTGGGAATCTACGGCAGGGATGTTGACGACAGTATCAGCGAAGAATACGGCGATATTCCCAAAGGAGTATATGTAAAAGATACTATCCCGGGAAGCGGTGCAGAAAAGGCTCCTCTACTGGAAGGCGATATTATCGTAGGCGTTGATGATGCAGTAATCTCAACAATGGAAGAGCTTCAGACTCAGATAAAACAGCATAAAGCAGGTGATACTGTTACACTGGTGATCTACAGACAGATCGGCGACGGATACCAGAGCATGAATGTTGATGTAACACTTACTGACAGAATCAGCTGATGACTGGAAAATTTAATTAATATGTGTATAATAATTCGCAGGGAAGCCGGAAGGTTTTCCTGCGAATTAAGAATATACAGAGAAAGAGAAATTTAATGTCGGATAATAATTCAAATAATAACAATAACAGAGAACAGTTCTGTACTGTGTGCAGACGTTCGGAAAACCATGCAGGGAAAATGCTTACCCTTCCCGGAGGCATGCCTGTATGCATAGACTGTCTTCAGAAAACACTGGACAATTTCGGAGGACCGGGTATGGACTTTTCCGGTATGGGTATGCCGGGAATCTTCCCGGGAATGCCTGTCGCAGGCTTTCCTATGGGTGCCATGCCGGGGAATATGACACCGGCTGCTCCGGAAGGGGATGATCTGCCTGAAGGACCGGATCTGCCGGCTGCTGAAGGAGATGCATCTTTGGACAATCTTCCTGCAGTATCGGAAGAAACCCCGGATGGTCCGGGAACGGAAAAACCTGAAGAACCTAAAAAGAAGGCTGAAAAGCCTCATATCCCCAATATAAGTTTTATCAATCTGGCGGATTTTCAGAACGGTTTCGGAAGAAAAGCGCAGGTAAAACGCAAAGACCCTTCAGAGAAAAAAGGTCCCCAGGTTGATCCTGAGAAAATACTCCCGCCCCATAAACTCAAGGCAAAGCTGGATGAATATGTGGTAGGCCAGGAAAAGGCCAAAAAGGCGATATCCGTGGCGGTATACAATCATTATAAAAGGATACTGGCAGGAGACCGCTTCAACTCTGATGATGTGGAAATAGAAAAATCCAATCTTCTCATGATAGGCCCCACCGGCTGCGGCAAGACATATATTGTCAAGACCCTTGCAAAGCTTCTTGATGTGCCTCTGGCCATAACAGATGCCACATCCCTTACCGAAGCAGGTTATATAGGCGATGACATTGAGTCCGTACTTTCGAAGCTTCTTACTGCTGCAGACAACGATGTGGACCGCGCTGAAATAGGAATAGTATTTATTGATGAAATCGATAAGATTGCCAAGAAAAACAGCAACCGGGGACGTGATGTAAGCGGTGAATCCGTTCAGCAGGGACTTCTGAAGCTGCTGGAGGGGGCTGAGGTTGAGGTGCCGGTAGGCGCGGCATCCAAAAATGCCATGGTGCCCCTGACCACCATTAATACAAAAAATATCCTGTTTATCTGCGGCGGAGCTTTTCCTGATCTCGACGAGATCATAAAGGAAAGAGTAAAGAAGAGAACTTCCATGGGATTCGGTGCCGAACTTAAGGACCTTTATGACAATGACAGGAATATCCTGGATCAGGTAACAACTGATGATCTGAGAAAATTCGGTATGATACCGGAATTTCTGGGAAGACTTCCTATTATCTGCACACTTCAGAGGCTCACCGGCGAGATGATGGTACAGGTACTCAAAGAACCTAAAAACGCCATACTCAAGCAATACCAGAAGCTCCTTGAAATGGATGAGGTGAAGCTGGAATTTGAAGATGAAGCACTCCTTGCCCTTACGAAGAGAGCGGAAGCCCGGGATACAGGTGCCAGAGGCCTCAGGTCCATACTGGAAGAGATCATGCTGGATATCATGTATGAGATACCGAAGGATGACAGCATAGGAGTGGTGACTATCACCAAGGATTATATAGAAAACAACGGTGCCCCTGTAATAACCATCAGGAGCAATGATAAGCAGATCCGTCCGGCAGCTCTGCCTGCGCCTGCAGAGGCAAAGCAGAACTGACTTACAGGCAAAGTTATAGTTGACAAATCCGGAAAGTGCTAGTAAAATGCATAACGTTGACTTGTGCATTTAGCTCAGCTGGATAGAGCGTCTGGCTACGGACCAGAAGGTCGGGGGTTCGAATCCTCTAATGCACGTAGAATGAAGGCTTTCCCGATATTTCGGGAGAGCCTTTTATCATAATAAGCAGCCTGAAGCTGAAATTGTACTAAAAAATGATGTATGAATTAATCGCGCCGTGTCATTTCGGCCTTGAATCAGTACTGAAAAATGAAATAACAAGACTGGGATATGATATTCTGCAGGTGGAAGACGGCAGGGTAATATTTGCCTGTGATGAGGAAGGAATCGCCCGGAGCAATATAGGATTAAGGACATGCGAGCGGCTTATGATCAAAGCAGGGTCCTTTCACGCAGAGACCTTTGACGAACTGTTTGAAGGAATAAAGGCCATTGAGTGGGACAGATACATTCCGGAAAACGGAAGGTTCTGGGTCAAGAAGGCATCCTCGGTAAAATCCAGACTGTTCAGTCCCTCGGATATACAGAGCATTGTAAAAAAAGCCATAGTAGAGAAACTCAGGCTTAAATACGGCGTATCCTGGTTCAGCGAAGACGGAGCAGATTATCCCCTCAGGGTGTTCATCAATAAGGATGAAGTAATGGTGGGAATAGACACATCCGGGGATTCACTTCATAAAAGAGGATACAGGGCCATAGCATCGGAGGCTCCTATTTCAGAGACACTGGCAGCAGCACTTATCATGCTGACTCCCTGGAACAGAGACCGGATCCTGGTGGATCCTTTCTGCGGCAGCGGAACCTTCTGCATTGAGGCTGCGATGATGGCGGCCAATATTGCTCCGGGAATAAGCAGAAATTTCCTGTGCCAGGAGTGGGAAAATATCATTCCCAAAAGGAGCTGGTATAACGCTATTTCAGAAGCGAATGATGTAATAAATACCAATATAGATACTGACATTCAGGGTTACGACATAGATGACAGGGTGATCCGCATTGCCAGAAATAATGCGGATACTGCAGGAGTTAAGGGTCTCATACATTTTCAGCAGCGGGAAGTAAAGAATCTGAGCCACCCGAAAAAATACGGCTTCATAATAACAAATCCTCCATACGGAGAACGTCTGGAGGATGCGGCAACGCTTCCTGCTATTTACAGAAGCTTCGGAGAACAGTACAGGAAACTTGATTCCTGGTCTGCCTTTATGATCACCTCGTATGAAAATGCCCAGAAGGATTTCGGAATGACAGCTTCCCGAAACAGGAAGATATACAACGGTATGATAAAGACATATTTTTATTCATATCTGGGTCCTAAGCCTGCATCCGGAAGGAGGACCCCCAATTCTGACAGCACTAAAACAGCCATCGGAGGAAATTGATGAAGAAACTTACACCTTTTCTGGCAGGGCTGCTGGCCATGCTGCTGGGAATGATGATATTGTTCAAATATCTGGGCGTTACCGAACCTGCAAGATTTGACAGGTCTTATGTCACTCATAATGTGCTTTCGCCGGAACAGCATGAAGACTCACCGGAACAGCCGGCAGCGGATCCATCAGTGCCTGTACAGGATGATACAGGAGAAAGCATACTTCCCGGATATTATAACAGCATGAAGGAAGGCCGGATCAACAGAACCAGGGACCAGGGGGAACTGGGTGCATGCTGGGCTTTTGCTGCCAATGCCGCATTGGAAAGCAGGCTGATGCCGGATGAGGTATGGGACTTTTCAGAGGATCATATGATATGGAACTGTGGCTTTGAGAATGATCTGTACAGCGGCGGGGACAGCTTTATGGCTGTGGCGTATCTTTCTGCCTGGAAGGGTCCGGTAATTGAAGAGGACGACCCTTATAATGACGGGGCCACCAATACGGATGCGAAAGCTGTGAAACATCTGCAGGAAGCGGTAATGCTGGACAATCCTGAAATTGATGAGATGAAACAGCTGATCAGGGAATACGGTGCGATAGAAAGCTCCATGTATATGGCTGTAAACGCTGACCAGTATATAGA
>JABUTA010000032.1:6062-7753 GCA_021443845.1 Parasporobacterium sp. | reverse complement strand
GTACAATTATTCCTATTACTATAATGGCAGTGAAGATCCCAATCATGAGGTGGTGATTCTGGGATGGGATGATGATTATTCAAGACATCTCTTCAAAACAGAGCCGGAATCCGACGGGGCATTTATCTGCATGAATTCCTGGGGAACCGAGTTCGGGGATTACGGAGTGTTCTACGTTTCCTACTGTGATACGAAAATCGGAAAATCTGCAGTGGCATATTCAGTGATAGAAGGTACTGATAATTATGATCATATTTATCAGAATGATGAAAAGGGCTGGATAGGCAGGATGGGATATGATTCCGAAACTGCTTTCCTGGCAAATGTATACAGGGCGGAAGGAGACGAAAATCTCCGGGCGGTATCATTTTATGCAACGGACAAGGATACGGAATACGCCGTATATGTCTGCAGGGATTATGAATCCTCAGGGGATCTGGCCACCAGAAGGGAACTGTGTGCCAGGGGCGGATTTGAAAACATGGGATATTACACGGTGGAACTTGATTCGCCGGTATCCCTGGACAGGGGAGAAAAGTTCGCTGTCATAGTGGAGATAAACACCCCCGGAAGCAAACATCCGGTGGCGATAGAAATGAATGCAGAGGACGGACGTTCCGGCAGTGTGGTTCTGGAAGGCCATGAAAGCTATATAAGCGCAGACGGCAGATTCTGGAACAATACCCAGGAAGAGGCAGCGGGCAATGTGTGCCTGAAAGCATTTACCTCAGACAGGTAAAAGGGATAAAATCCTGAAGGCTTCACTAAGTTTAAATATTATTTTTCGGAGAAAATGATCATGAAAGTTATAATGGCTACATCCAATGCCAATAAGGTTAAAGAGATTCAGCAGATGCTTGAAGGCACGGACATAGAGATAGTATCCCTTAAAGAAGCAGGGATTGTAATGGATGTTGAAGAAACAGGCACCACTTTTGCCGAAAATGCTGCATTAAAGGCTGAGGCAGTAAGGGATGCGTCCGGTACGACGGCAATCGCAGATGATTCGGGACTGGTAATAGATTATCTGGGAGGAGCACCGGGCATATATTCTTCCAGATTTATGGGGGAGGATACATCCTATGATATTAAGAATAATGCCATCATAGAGAAACTGAACGGAGTACCTGATGAGGAAAGAAGTGCCCGTTTCGTATGTGCGGTGGCCATAGCATTTCCGGATGGTCATACAGAAACCGCCGAGGGAATTTTTGAAGGCAGGATAGCTTATGAGCCTGCGGGCTGCGGCGGATTCGGCTATGATCCCATATTCTATCTTCCGGAAAGAGGCTGCACCTCTGCAGAGCTTACTGCAGAAGAAAAGAATGCCATCAGCCACAGGGGAAAGGCTATAAAGAAGGCTGTGGAAATCCTTCAGAATGTGTAAAATCTCCACTGAGCCTTGCCCTGCAGGCAGTACGGGGCAGCCTGACAGAGCCTCCGGGGACAGCAAAAAAGTTTATAAAAGGTGTTGACATATCAATTGTGATTGTTTATAATCACATACGCGTCCGAAAGTGATGAGTGACGGGGTGTGGCTCAGTTTGGCTAGAGCGCTTGATTTGGGATCAAGAGGCCGCAGGTTCGAATCCTGTCACCCCGACTAATACTGTCAAGACGCACATCGTAATTTGCGGGTGTAGTTCAATGGTAGAACACCAGCCTTCCAAGCTGGATACGTGGGTTCGATT
>JABUTA010000032.1:1699-5833 GCA_021443845.1 Parasporobacterium sp. | reverse complement strand
TTTTTAGGGCTATCGCCAAGCGGTAAGGCACAGGACTTTGACTCCTGCATTCGTTGGTCCGAATCCAACTAGCCCTGTTTATCTACAGATGGGATTGTAGCTCAGGCGGTAGAGCACCTGACTTTTAATCAGGTTGTCGAGGGTTCGAGTCCCTCCAGTCTCATTTAACGAACACCTCGGGATTTATGAAATTCTCGGGGTTTTTTTGTGTCTGAAGGGGCAGATGTTAGCAGCGTCTGGCCCTCATATTTACCGGAAAGGAGTTCGCCGTGGCAAAAAAGACCGGAGGCGTAAAAGGCAGTTTCCGGCAGAAACTGCTTCACAGAGATGAGTTTGCGGAAAAATACCTTCCGTATCTCTGCAATACGGAATCATATCCGGATGAAGACAGAGCAGCTCTGGATGCTTATATAGATGAAGAGTATGGGGCTTATCTTAAAAAGTATGAGGAAAGACAGGCCCTGGCCGAACAGTGCAGCCTGTTCAGGAACAGAGTCAGACGTCTGAAAATACGTAATTTCATAAGTCCTGTGCCTCTTACGGATGAGGCTGAGGAGAATATTGACCCTGCAGTAAGGCTTAGATACGAGATAATATCCGATGTGATAAGCAGGATAGCTACCGTACTGTCCAGAAAAATGCTGACAGTTTCCTGTGAATGCTTCAGACCGGACTATAAATACAGAAAATACCAGAGCTCACGGCTTGTGGATGACGGGGAGCTTCTTATGTATATCCGGGAATTCCCCTGCTATGGAAACCACAACTGGGAGAAAGTCATAACAAATACTGCCAGAAGCGGCCAGTTCGGCAGATATCTGTACGGCAGGATCATGGAAAACTGCAGCAGTGTACAGCAGCTGGTGAATGAGGGCGCCATATACAGAAAAGAAGGAATGTATGACGCTGAAGGCATGATCAGGCGAAAGACTGATATGTATGCAAAGGAGTTTATCAGATCCATAAAGGATGAGGTGGCTGCATATTTTTCTCCGGAAAAAATCGAGGAGTGCATTCTCCGGAATACATATTATGCCGATACTTACAGACGGATAATGAAAGAGGAACACAGAGCCCGGGATCTCAGGAAAAACATGCTGGCATCAATACCGGATACATACCCTGAACTGTTCCCGGCTGCCAGGTCTATGACAAGACATTTTGTGCTCCATGTGGGACCTACCAATTCCGGAAAGACATATTCCGCTGTGGGCGCATTTACCGAAGACATGACCTGTGCATATCTGGCACCTTTGAGGCTCCTGGCTTATGAGCAGTTTGAAAAGCTTAACAGAAACGGCATAATATGTTCCCTGAAAACCGGGGAGGAACGTATAGATATTCCCGGTTCGAACTGTACCGCTTCAACAATAGAAATGGCAGATCTGGAAAATGAGATCGATATGGCTGTAATAGATGAGGGACAGATGATATCGGACCTTTCCAGGGGCGGAGCCTGGACAGCAGCACTTTTAGGACTGCCGGCAAGGGTGATACACGTGTGTATAGCTCCGGAAGCGGAGAACATCTACATGCACCTTATCAGGGAATGCGGCGACACCTTTGAAACAGTAAGGCACGAAAGACTATGTCCGCTGACTGTGGAAAAAGGAGAATTCAATTTTCCTGACGATGTACGCAGCGGAGACGCGCTGATAGTATTTTCCCGGAAGGATGTTCACGCCGTGGCTTCGGAACTCCAGCGCAGCCACATAAAAACATCGGTAATATACGGAAAGCTTCCGTATGATGTGCGTCATGCCCAGGCGGCTGATTTTTCAGAGGGACAGAACCCGGTACTGGTGGCCACCGATGCCATTGGGATGGGTCTTAACCTGCCCATAAGAAGAGTGGTGTTCCTTTCCCTGGAGAAATTCGACGGCTTCAACAGAAGAGAACTTCTGCCGGGTGAAATACGCCAGATAGCCGGCAGGGCAGGACGAAAAGGCATTTACGATAAGGGTCTGGTAATATCGGAATACGGAAGAAGCGAATTGAGAAACGCCCTTTCTATGCCCCCTGAAGATGTGGAAAATGCAGTCATAGCTTTTCCGAAGTCCCTTATCAGCCTTGACGCTTCTCTTGAAGAAATATTGAAAAGATGGGATGAGATACCGGTCAAGGAAGGCTTTCTGAAAGAAGACATGAAGGAGAAACTCTTCCTGTGCCATGCCATTTCTGATATTTCGGATGACAGGGATTTCCTGTATAAATGCATAACCATTCCATTTGAATCGGACAATGAATATCTGTTTGACCTGTGGAAGGAAATGTGCAGGAAGGAAGCTCAGGGCAGAAAGCCGGATATTATAAAACACATACCTGACATACCCGACCGGAAGCCCGAACCCCGGGACCTGGAAACTCTGGAGGATGATTTCAGGCTCTGCGACCTGCTGTACGGCTTCTGTGACAAGTTCAGCTATTTTAACTATCTGGAACCAGTCATGGAATGTAAGAAGGAACTTTCTGGCAGGATAATCAGAGTTCTTGACAAGCAGGAACTGAAGGGCAGAACCTGCAAGCACTGCGGACGGAGACTGCCCTGGAAATATCCCTATAATACCTGCGAGAAGTGCTTTGAAGGGATTTCCTGCAGAGTTTATGGAAAAAGGCACAGATAAATCTGTAAAATATTAAAAATATTTATGCAATATGATGAAAAAATGCAGCGTTTGTGATAGTGTACTGACATGGGGAGGTAGCACTATGTTAAAAGACAATATCGACAGATACTATTTTGACGGCAATTTTAATTGTGCCGAATCACTGATGCTGGCAGCCAATGACTACTATGATCTGAAAATGACGGAGAAGGAGATCAGAGCGGTGGGAGGCTTCGGCGCCGGAATGCAGACAGGTAATGTGTGCGGGGCGCTTCTGGCGGCCATCAGTGTGCTGTCCGAGCTGTATATTGAGAAGAAGGCTCATGAAAGTGAGGACATCAAACCGGTGGTCACCATGCTGACTGACCGCTTCACGGAAGCGTTTGGGGGAACGATTCTGTGCAAAGATGTGAAGTATGCCAACTTTGTTGAAGGAAAGAGATGCCACAAGACAGTGACCAGAGCATGTGATGTTCTGGAAAAGGTGATAACCGAATACGAAAGAGGCATGCACAGGTCGTTAAAGTTCTGAAAATTGTACAAAATCAATGCAATTTCTGATGGAGTTATTACTCCGTGTATGTTAGAATGTTACGGATGTAATAAGAGATTAAGTAATTATTATTTGGAAGGAGAAACATATACATGGGCAAAAAATATTGCTATCAGTTCTCTGAAGGTGATGCTTCAATGAGAGAACTCCTCGGAGGCAAGGGGGCAAACCTCGCTGAAATGACTAAGATAGGTCTTCCTGTACCCCAGGGCTTTACCATTTCTACAGAAGCCTGCACACAGTACTATGAAGACGGACGTATGATCAACGATGATATCATGGCTGAGATCATGGAAAACGTTGAGAAGATGGAAGCTGTTAACGGCAAGAAGTTCGGAGATCTTAAGAATCCTTTACTTGTTTCAGTACGTTCAGGTGCACGTGCATCTATGCCGGGTATGATGGATACCATTCTTAACCTGGGTCTTAATGATGAAGTAGTTGCATCCATGATCGCAGGCAACCCGGATCCGAAGTTCGAAAGATTCGTATATGACTCATATCGCCGTTTCATCCAGATGTTCTCTGATGTTGTTATGGAAGTAGGCAAGAAATACTTCGAGCAGCTCATTGACAAGATGAAAGAAGAAAAAGGCGTTGTACTTGACATTGAACTTACAGCAGCAGATCTTAAGGAACTTGCTGAACAGTTCAAGGCAGAATATAAAAAGCAGATTGGTGATGACTTCCCGTCAGATCCAAAGACACAGCTTTACGAAGCTATCAAGGCTGTATTCCGTTCATGGGACAATCCCCGTGCCAACGTATACAGACGTGACAACGATATTCCTTATTCATGGGGAACAGCAGTTAATGTAATGCCTATGGTATTCGGTAACCTGAACAACGAATCAGGTACAGGTGTTGCATTTACAAGAGATCCTGCTACAGGCGAGAAGAAGCTCATGGGCGAATTCCTCACCAATGCTCAGGGTGAAGACGTAGTTGCAGGTGTTCGTACACCGATGCCTATCG
>JABUTA010000032.1:0-1642 GCA_021443845.1 Parasporobacterium sp. | reverse complement strand
GAGAACCACTACCATGACATGCAGGATATGGAGTTCACAGTTGAGAATAAGAAGCTGTACATGCTCCAGTGCCGTAACGGCAAGAGAACAGCTCAGGCAGCTCTCAAAATCGCATGTGACCTTGTTGACGAGGGTATGAAGACAGAGGCTGAAGCAGTTCTTATGATCGATCCCCGTAACCTGGATACACTTCTTCATCCTCAGTTTGACGCTGCTGCCATCAAGAAGGCTCAGGCTATTGCAAAGGGTCTCGGTGCATCTCCGGGTGCTGCATGCGGCAAGTGTGTATTCACAGCTGACGATGCTGAAGCATGGGCTGCTAAGGGTGAGAAGGTTCTCCTGGTAAGACTTGAGACATCTCCTGAAGATATCACAGGTATGAAGGCTGCAGAAGGTATCCTGACAGTAAGAGGCGGTATGACCTCTCATGCAGCAGTTGTTGCCCGTGGTATGGGTAAATGCTGCGTATCAGGCTGCGGCGACATCATCATGGATGAAGAAAACAAGCAGTTCACCATCGGCGGCAAGACCTTCCATGAAGGTGATGTTCTTTCCATCGACGGCTCAACAGGTAATGTTTATGACGGTGCCATCCCTACGGTAGAAGCTTCTATCGCCGGTGAATTCGGACGTATCATGGAATGGGCTGACAAGTTCAGAGTACTTAAGGTACGTACCAATGCTGATACACCGGCAGATGCAAAGAAGGCTGTAGAACTGGGTGCTGAAGGTATCGGTCTGTGCCGTACAGAGCATATGTTCTTCGAGCCTGAAAGAATCGCTGCATTCAGAGAAATGATCTGTGCAGATACAGCTGAAGAAAGAGAAGTTGCCCTTGACAAGATCATGCCATATCAGCAGGGAGACTTCGAGAAGCTCTTCGAAGCTCTGGGAGGATATCCTGTTACCATCCGTTTCCTGGATCCGCCTCTTCATGAGTTCGTTCCTACAGAGGAAGATGATATTGCAGCACTGGCAGCAGCTCAGGGCAAGTCTGTAGAAGATGTTAAGGCTATCATCCATGGTCTTGAAGAGTTCAACCCGATGATGGGCCACAGAGGATGCCGTCTGGCAGTTACATATCCTGAAATTGCCAAGATGCAGACCAGAGCAGTCATCCGTGCAGCTATAGCAGTACAGAAGGCTCATCCTGAATTCACAGTTGAACCGGAAATCATGATCCCGCTTACCTGCGAAGTTAAGGAATACAACTTCGTTAAGAAGATAGTTGTTGAAACAGCTGAAGCTGAAATTAAAGCAGCAGGAACAGAACTTAAGTATCTGGTTGGTACCATGATGGAAATTCCTCGTGCATGCCTCACAGCTGATGAGATCGCTAAGAATGCTGATTTCTTCTGCTTCGGTACAAACGACCTTACACAGATGACCTACGGCTTCAGCCGTGATGACTCAGGCAAGTTCATGGGTGCTTACTATGACAACAAGATTCTTGAGAACGATCCGTTTGCAAGACTTGACAGAACCGGTGTAGGCAAACTTATGAAGATGACCATCGCAGACGGCAAGCCTGTTAATCCGGCACTTCACTTCGGTATCTGCGGCGAGCACGGCGGCGATCCTACATCTGTAGAATTCTGCCACGAGATCGGTCTTGATTATGTATCATGCTCACCGTTCCGTG
>JABUTA010000329.1 GCA_021443845.1 Parasporobacterium sp. | reverse complement strand
TTGTTTGTAATGATTTCATATGCTTCATTTACGTCATCTTCACCGGTAATAACGCCATCGTTTATGGCTGTGAGATAGCCTGCGATGGAAGTAATCGGCGTTCTAAGCTCATGGGAGATGTAGGAAAGAAGCATATTCCTGCTCTTGTTCAGATTTATCTGTTCCATCTGTGAGTTGTGAACCTCTGTTATGTCTCGCATGGTACCTAGTATGGCCTTCACTGTTTCGGGATCCCCCTCATCCGTCACTATAGAGCGAGTGAGTTCAATCCAGCGCTCTTCATCGCCTTTCTTAATGATTTTAAATACGAATGAGCCTTCCTGCATATTGTCACGGTCAAAGACTTCATTGAGAGTCTGTGAGTGTTCTCGTTCAACTATGTTGATGAACAACCTAGGGTCAGCGTAGAAGCTGTCTCTCGGATAACCGGTGAGGCTTGTGACCGCGGTATTTATATACCTGAAACAAACGAACGGCTTAAACTGGTAATAGAAAACAACTTCGCGGCTGTTCTCAACCAGGTTTCTGTAAATATCCTTGGAAAATGTATTCTGATGCTGCATGTTGAATATGAACAGAATGAGTATAGTGATGTTCAGAATGTTGGAGAACATAAGCTCTACCACATATGTCTGATTGGTAAGGTCCGGTATAAACAGCTCCATAATCGGGACTACAGATTTAAAGAGACCCCATCCAATAACAACTATCGAGGATATCGCTCTGACATAGAGATCCACATTCCATTTGAAAAACAGGTTGTACCCTGCGAATATGATGAGTATAGTCTGAAATACCGCAGCAGGCAGGTAGTATGAAAGAAATTCCAGTTCATAAACCATACACACTAAAGCGAGCAGAACCATATAAAGCATGAATCTGAACCAGTATGTAGGTATTTTCATATGAATGAGTGAATACGTACCGAAGAGTATGAAAATAATATTAGTCATATCGAGGAGTATTCGTATCTCGATGAGCAGTTCAATATGCAGAGTGGAGTAGAGCATAAGACAGAAGAGACTGAAACAGTAGGCAATCCACGCGAAACACCAGTAGCGGATATAATACTCCTGTTTTCTTGTGAAAACGTAGAGATACACTACTGAGATACCTAGCATAGTTATTGCAAATGAAGCTGTTAAATAGCCTGTCATATGTCTTATCCTCCCAGATGTTTATTATATATGAATATTGTGGTAAAATAAACCTCTAGTGAGGTGGCAAATGGTAACGAACGCTTTAATGGTATTAATAATATGTATATTCGTTTTCATTCCGCTTTTGCTCGGTGAACTTGCCAGAAACAGGAGCACTCAGACACTCAGCGACTTCATCCTGCAGAACAGAAAAATGAGGATTGTGCCGCTGTTTGCGACTGTTTTTGGTACGTGGATCAGCGTATTTGCCTTCGTTGGCGGCATCGGCTATTTCTACAATGAAGGTCCTACGTATATGACGAGCATTGGCTGGGATGCTCTTTTTGCTGTGCTGTTTATTATCGTTGGAAAAAGAATCTGGTACTATGCCAAGGCCCACAACTACTATACTCCAACTGATTTCTTCGATGATATATACGGCTCCAAGCTCCTCAATATCATAGTCACAATAATCATACTGTCCTGCACTATGGTCTATATTCAGGTGCAGATTGTCGGCGGCATAGTAATTATGAATATAGCATT
>JABUTA010000328.1 GCA_021443845.1 Parasporobacterium sp. | reverse complement strand
GTGTGAAGAAATGTGGTACTTAGGTGTTAATTTGTTAAGGTCAAGACCATTGATAACGTCAGAAACAGTTGCTGTTTTAGCTGCTGCATCGATAGTAGCCTTGAATACTCTTGTAAGGTTTGGAGCCATTACAGGTGCAGGTGGGTTGATCTGGAATGGAGCATCACCAGTCTGGTTATCAAAGATACTTACGATTGGGTTGCCTTCGATAGCGCCTTCAGCGTTCTTGTTGGTGTAACGAGCATAGTGCTGTGCATATGTAAGAGCCTTGAATGGGTTCTTAGCCTCGTCAACACGGTCTGTTACATACTCGTCATATCCGCTGAGTGTAGAAGCCTTGCCGCCGAGGATCCATTCCATAGCGCCTGACTTCATATCGAACTGGTAAACTGCACACTGGTCTCTCATAGAAACAAGAAGCTTATTAACTGATCCGTCAGCATTAAGTGTGTAGTCTAAGCTGTTTGGATGAACATAATCCTGTAAGCCGTCAGCCCATGACTGAACTTCGTTCTGTCCAACTGTTACTGTTACGCCCTGATCTGTGCTTCCGGCATAGTCAAGTTTTTCAACTGCTGATTCGTAAAGAAGCGGATAGTCTGTTGTGTTGATTTCAGCAACAACCTGGTCGTTAAGAACCTCCTGGAATACGCCTGCCCATACCCAACCTTTAGTTGCGCCGCATGACTCAGGAATATTTTCAACATACTCCGGTGTATAGCTTAAGTTAAGGTAGTGGTTTCTTCCAAGAACTACGAATTCATGCTGGTCAAGGTAACCCTGGCCGTGAGTATGGTTAGGATCTGTGTTAGGAACCAACATAGCTCTGTCCATCTCTGCATAGTTGTCATCCATTACAAGATAGAATCCGCTTGAGTAACCGCCGTTAGCATTACGCCATTCCGGATGAAGCTCGATAAAGATTGTATGGAATGTGCCTTCTTTAGTTACCTGTGTCTGGTAGTTTTCAGCCATAGCTTCGCCTACTACTGAGAAGTCACGGTAGAAAATAATTTCTCCAAGTGTGTTTACAGTAATGGCAAACTGATCGATTGACATGTCATATGTTCCGTATAAGTTTTCAGGAACGCCTGAACCGGTAACTTCAAACTTAGGAAGGAGCTGATGGATTGTGTGTACGTTGTAAACAGCGCCGTCTTCCATTGTGAATGTGATTACCTGGTCTGTGTTGTCCTTGATAGCTGCAAGCGAAACTAATGCCTTGCCTCCTTCTACAGCAACATCACCGTGAAGGCTGTCAGAAACGCTCTTGATAGCGCCTTCAAATGTTACATCGCCGGCATAGAACACATTAAGATAATAATCTGATGTGTTGCCTTCTTCCATTGATGGAACAAGTACAAGACCGTCAAAGCCCACAGGTACAGAAACAGTAAGACCGATTTCTGCTGCCTGAGGAACCAGTGATAATTTTTCCATGTCAGCTTTGATCTGCTCAACAAAGTCATAGTTGATGTTTGTATAAGAAATCTCGGCTACACTTACGACTTCAGGAGCCGCAGCTTCTGTAGCAGCTTCGGTCTCAACAGGAGCCTGGCTTTCGGCAGGAGCCTGAGCTCCGCAGCCTGCAGCGAGACATACAACAACTATAACAGCGAGGATTGCTGATAAAATTGTTCTCTTTTTCATTTCTTCTCCTTTAAAAAACATAATCTATATGCGAT
>JABUTA010000327.1 GCA_021443845.1 Parasporobacterium sp. | reverse complement strand
TGACGGCTGCCCTCCGGGCAGCCTAGTTTATGCAGAAATTAAACGTTGTACCGTTTACGTAACATTTACAGGTTATCCGGATTATAAATCATTAGTCAACTGGTACAGGGAATATAATGAGCTCGGATATCTTCGTACAAGCCGTCATTCATGGAATAAATACACGGATGAGGAAAAGCAAAGAGCTGTCAATTATTATAATGAACACGGGAAATGTGTTCTTAGAACAGTTAAAGCATTAGGCTATCCAAGCAGACCCCTCCTTTGTTCCTGGCTTAAGGAAATGTGCCCAGATTACAAAACCCGTTGTTCAGCTGATACTTCTTTGGTAAACTTGCCTATTGAAGAGAAGATGCAGGCTGTCATAGAACTTCATACCAGCAGTGATTCCGTTAATAAGATTGCTCATAAATATGGTGTAACGAGCACCACACTGCGAAATTGGGATAGACAGCTTTCAAATGAGGAGCCGACTATGCCCAAGCGAAAAATCAAATCAATGATCAGTAATGCTGTGACATCTTCCAATACTGAAGAGTTAACCGAAGAAGTGGAAAGACTTCGAAAACTCACATCGGAGCTTCAGGCACAGGCTAATGAACTAGCCGATCAGGTTTATCATCTACAGCTTGAAAAGGATGTCCTCGAGAAGGCTGCAGAAATAATAAAAAAAGACAAGGGCGTCAGTCTTGATACACTTACAAATCGAGAAAAGGCCATAGTGATTGGCGCCCTAAGAGACAAGTATCCGTTAAAGGAACTTCTTCTCGTATTCAATATGGCCAAGAGCAGCTTCTGTTATCAGACAGCATCAATAAATGCCACAGATAAATATAAGGAGCTCCGGGAAGCTATCAGAACTGCCTTTAATGACTCGGGAGAAGCTTACGGATACCGCCGGATTCACAAAGCTATAAAAAATGGTGGAACAGCCGTATCTGAGAAAGTTATACGTCGTTTGATGTCTGAAGAAGGTCTTGCTGTCCGTAGACAAAGGAGGAAGCGCTATAATTCCTATCAGGGTGAGATGACTCCTGCGGTACCAAATCTGCTTCAGAGAGATTTCCACGCAGATAGTCCTAATAAGAAGTGGCTTACCGATATAACAGAATTTAGCATACCTGCTGGAAAGATATATCTTTCACCTATAATAGATTGTTTCGATGGGCTACCGGTTAGCTGGACCATAGGCACATCTCCGAATGCTGATCTGGCCAATACTATGCTTGATATGGCTATATCGACACTTAAGGAAGGAGAATACCCCATTGTTCACAGTAATCGAGGTGCACACTATCGCTGGCCCGGATGGATCCAAAGGATGAATAACGCAGGGCTCACCAGATCTATGTCAAAGAAAGGATGCTCCCCTGACAACTCAGCATGCGAAGGTTTCTTCGGCAGGTTGAAAAACGAAATGTTCTATGGCCGTGACTGGAAAGGTGTTTCGATTGATCAGTTTATTCATAAGCTTGATAGATACATTAAGTGGTACGCAGAGAAACGTATCAAGCTATCCCTTAACGGAATGAGTCCAATTGACTATAGGAGAAGCTTAGGATTAATAGACTAGGTCCAATAAATCGTCCGCACCCCCCTTTTGGTATTTATATTATGCAATAAACAGCACAGAAGCAATGGTCTCTGTCGGCAACATACATATAAGTGTAAACTCCGGTACACCG
>JABUTA010000326.1 GCA_021443845.1 Parasporobacterium sp. | reverse complement strand
AGCATTGCTTTTTGGCTCTACAGAATGTTCTTTTACTATCTTTCCTTCAGCAAAACGTGTCATTATTTCATTTTTCTTTGCAGATGGCATTGGACCGGTAAGCTTCCCTATCCTTATGGAAGGATCCATTACTTCCCGCAGCATTTCAGTGTAATCTTCGGCATTTGCCGCATCCATGCCTTCCGTATATTCAACAAGAGGACAGATAATATAGGCCTGACGGCCTGCCTGAACCTGTTTTGCAATAAATCTGTAGGCATTGTCATGGTACGTATCGTCCACAACAGCATTTTTCACAGGTATCCTTCCTGAAGGAACCTCATCTATAATGCTCACGTCCATGTCTCCGTATAAGATAAGGGCAAGGGTCCTGGGTATGGGCGTCGCACTCATTACAACGCTGTGAGGTACCGACTCTCCGGCTTTAAGAACAAGTGCCTCTCTCTGCTTTATGCCGAACCTGTGCTGTTCATCGGTTATCACCAGTCCCAGATTATGAAATCTGATTTTCTCCTGTATAAGAGCATGGGTTCCGATAATAATATCTATCCTTCCGTCTTCAAGAGCATCATACACAACCTTTTTTTCAAGGGCCGTCATGGAGCCTGTAATAAGTGCTGCATTCAGGTCTGCACCATATTCCCTGAACATTCCCGAAATAGTCTTATAATGCTGCTCTGCCAGCACCTCCGTAGGAGCCATCAGCGCTCCCTGGTAACCGGAATAGGCAGCATTCATCAGCGCTGCTATGGCAGTCATGGTCTTGCCGCAACCCACATCGCCCTGAACCAGTCTGTTCATGGCAAAGCCTGAAGCCATGTCTTTTTCCATGTCATGTATGACATTCTGCTGGGATTTTGTAAGGGCAAATGGAAGTGAAGAAAGGAATTCATGTGTCTTTTCAGATGAACTTATGACTGCAGCAGTAGCCTTACGCCTGTTCAGTCCGGATTTTTTCATGAGATACAGAAATACAAATATTTCCTCGAAGGCCATACGTTTTGCGGCCCTGCCGAAGGCATCCCGGTTTTCCGGAAAATGCATATTCTTTACGGCAGTGCTTCTTCTCATGAGGCCTGCTTCCTGTCTCACTGCCCCAGGTATGATGTCCTCCTGATCCAGGCGGAGAAACTCCGAAGTCTCAAGAGCCTGCCTGATGGCTTTTATCATAAGAGCATTTGATATGCCCCTGGGCAGTGAATAAACCGGCTGCATGTCCCCCTGAAGCCTGTCATATTCTGCCAGGGAATAGACCCTGGGCTGATCTATCTGAGGTGTATTGAACTTCCTGCTGATCCTTCCCCTTATGATACAGGGAACACCGGCTTTTATACTGTTTTTGATGAAAGGGGCGTTGAACCAGAAAGCCCTTATGGAATCCCCTGCCTCGTCCCTGAAAACAGTCTGGGAAACTGTAACCTTACCTCCTCTTCGTTCTGATATTTCCCGTGTAAATACACCTTTCAGCACTGCAAAATTTCTGTAGCCTATCTCGCATATTGCAGTGGGAGGATTGAATTCCTCATAATCCCGGGGAAATAAAAGCAGAAGATCCATAACATCATGGATCCCCGCATTTATAAACAGTTCTTCAGTTTTTGTTCCGATTCCCTTTAGTTCAGTAAGCCTCATTCTACAGATATCAGATAATTATAAACATTCTGACCGCCGTATACGGTTTCAACTTCAGCATCAG
>JABUTA010000325.1:5056-6065 GCA_021443845.1 Parasporobacterium sp. | reverse complement strand
CAAAATCTACCATACTTACGTTCAGTATGGATCCGTATTCTTTGGCATCTGTTAGTTCGGTAAGCAGTGTATTTATATCTGCTGTTAGCTTCTCATCTCCATTGCAGAAATAATCGACTGCTTCCTTATTTAGTCCATTGCTTTCCACAATTGCGTAAGCTCTGGGCTGCAGACCTCTGTTTAGAAATCTCTTGTCATACTGACAGGCCTTCATCATTACCGCAAAGTATGAGAGCTGTGCAGCTCTGTCATCGATGTCAAGACCGTAAAGGTTATTCTGCACGATGCTGGCAACTGCATCTCTTGGAGAATAGCCGTATGACTCGTATATCTGGACAAGAACATCAAACATATATGCCAGTATATGTCCGGATCCCATACATGGATCTATGCATTTTATATCTTCCGGTTTGAGAAGGGCGTATTCTTTTCTTATCTCTGCAAGCTGCTTCTGAACTTCCGGCTCTTGCTCAGCTTCTTCAAGGAAATACTTCCAGTTCTTCTTTATCTCTTCGTCGGGATGTCCCTCAACCCACAGTCTACCCAAAGAATTTTCCACCATGTAACGTACAATCCAGTCAGGTGTGAAAAGCTGTGTTGCTGCCGGAATGTTTTCCTTCGTGATTTTTACATTCTTTTTAAGAGCAGCGAAGACTTCATCCTTTTTCTCAGAGTTGTAGTACTGATACAGCCATCCGATAATCTGTACAGCGTCCTTCCAGTCATCTTCAGGAATAAGGGTTATCATTTGTTCTATAACAGAGCCTTCTCTAAGAAGATTGTCAGGGCAGAGAAGTTCTGAATAGTCTTCTATCTTCTGGAACATTCCGGGAAGAACACTATTAAGTGCATTGCACTGAACAATAAGCAAATACTTATACAGTTCTTCCTGCTTATTGGCCTCTTTAAGTTCATACACCTTATTTATATCAAGACCTTCAAGATCCATATGAATTGCTTCTGTCAAAATCTGAGGGTTGAAGGTATTGGCTTCATCCGTGAATACACG
>JABUTA010000325.1:1329-3029 GCA_021443845.1 Parasporobacterium sp. | reverse complement strand
TTGTCTACCATCTGATCAAATGGAAAATCATATTTGTCATAGCGATATTTCTTGCTGGTATATATATCGCCGTATATGGTAGTTGCAATCTTATCTACAATCGAAGCTGTGTCTACAGTTGTGTTCTTAATTTCTCTCTGAATATCCTGTTCTTCATCAGTCAGGAAATTATATGTGTCCCCCGTGCGACCGATGTAGTTCTGGCTCATAAGTCTATCAAGGGACGATTGCACCTGTTCACGCATAAGAATCTTGTCTGTCTGAATATCATCAGCCATCATGATTGTAATATTTTCAAGGTTGGCAGGAATATCGTCAACGTATCTGACAAGATACAGAAGTTTCAGCACATCAACATCCTGGCTTTCTATACCGTCCCCGTTATCTGCTGCATTCTGACAGCGTTCGATAACATTACGGATGGAGCTGTCCAGAAATGTGTGTACCGTATCATAGAATAAATAGAATGGGGCCAGTGCGGTTTCATCTTTTTTCTGTATTTTCTGTGCAGCTTCCTGGAATCCTGAAAGCATTGAGCGCTCTCCGCCTGATAAGTGCTTTCCGGAATTACCGTGCTTACGAATCTCTCCAAACACCTTTTGAAGAATAATAAACTGATACGGAACGAATGGGTAATTATCAACATATTCTTCTTGGCTTGAGTAGCCCTTAATATCGAGGATTGCATCTGAGAATGTGAAAAGATTTCTTAAAATCGAATCCTGACTATCATATACACCCTGAAGTTCACTAGTTGCCTCAGGCGTTTTCTTAAGTATACGTTTCTGAATAACTTCATCAGCCGAGGATGATCCGAGAGAAAGCCTTGTTTTGAATCTTGCCTGAATTCGAGAGAACTCATTTTCCCTAGCTTTGATGATTTCATCGATGGCTTCCTGTCCTGTACAAACAACCCAGATTTTTCCGTTACATTTGCTTCCGATTTCTTCAACCAAAGACTGCAGGTTCAGTAGGAGATTTGTATCTCCACCTACATACTGACCGACTTCATCGGCCATAAACAGCAACCTGAAATCGTCAGGTTTCTTATCTACGTACTCTTTCATTTCCGAAACAAGTTTAGCAATGCTGGTTTCAACAGTTTCAGTACCATCGAACCAGTTACGCGCCGAAGTCTCGCTCATTCCCAGAACATCTACCAGAGTAGCAACAATATCATCTTCTAAAAATACAAATGCCGACCTGACTTCGACCCATGGATGTCCATTCTTCTCTTCGAATACTTTTCTGAACAAGTCTGTTTTGCCATTCTCGTCAATGTACTGTTCTAACTTTGCAACCTTGAGATCCTCACCATAGAATCCAAGATAGTTATAGAACATTTTCGCAAAGACCCTAAGAACTGCAGTATTGTCTTTCTCAATTGGTCCTTCAATGTCTATATTAAAAAGGATAGCGTCAGTCTCGTGCCTTGTTGCGGCGTCAATCTGCATAAACGTTGCAGGGTCGTCCTCGAACTTCTTGCGAAATCTTTCAACAGTCTTTACGCCGTCCACTTCTTCATTTTCAAGAAGGTACGCAAGCATCTTAAGAAAATGAGATTTACCGCTTCCAAAGAAGCCCGAAATCCACACCCCTGTGTCTGATGTCTGTTCATCGAATGAGTTGCAATATGTGTTGAAGAATGAAATGAAGTGTTTCTTAAGTTCTCTGGTGATAACATACTCATCCAGTTCCTG
>JABUTA010000325.1:0-1304 GCA_021443845.1 Parasporobacterium sp. | reverse complement strand
GCTACCTTTACAACACCGTTTATCTTTCTGTTGATGTCGTCTTGAAACATCTTGCCAATATACATAAGATTCTCCTTTGCTAAATAACATTAAATGCTCTGTAGTATGCATTGGGTTGCAGCTTATCAAACAATTTGAGTTGCCTACCATCGAATGTGCCCGGCTAAAATACCAGAATCGGCACATCTGTAAAATGCGGCTGCATTGCGTCAAGTAGGGAATGCACTCTTATGAACGGGAATGCTTCTCCAACACCTGTAATCATTATTACATCGCCTTTACCGTGAGGCTCGTATTTCATTTTTTCCACAAAGGTTGTGTTTTTTGCTACGTTTCCGAGTTTCTCTTTTATGAATGCTGATCCCTTCCGGTCTTCCATTGGAGGGATGTTTTCGAGAATATTCTTATCTTCACAGATAGATAAAAATGTTTTGTATAGATTGTGTTCAATAATTCTGCAGTTTAATGATTGATCTGTAACAAGTTGTTCTGTGAAATGGCGGACCGCCATTTCATCTTTGGGATCATAGCAGAAGATTCGAATATTCACCTCGTTGCTTAATCCCTTGCCTTCTAGAAAATCTTCTGTCTGAATAAGTTTCTTTAATTTATCTAGCCGTTCGTTTAATTCACTCATGTTCGCTCCTATATAAAGCAGTTAAATGCCTGCAGGGCAATATCGTTGCCTTCATTTCTAATTGCGTTCTCCAGTGTGCTGCATATCAGCACCGGATTAAGTTTGTCTGCCTTAGTACTACCAAGGTATCCGTTTTCTATTAGAACTCTTGTAAGTACCTGTCTGATTTTATTTATCGTTGCCTCGCTCCATGCAGCTACGCCGTCGTCCTGCTCCTGAAGCCTCATAAAGAACACATTTATATCTGATTTGCTGAAATGTAAATCCTGTTGTCTGTACTTCTCGCCGATTACGGTAATCATGAAATCCCAGACAAGCCTGTTATATTTCATCATCGCATACAAACATATTTGTTTGGCATCTTCTGATGGACCGTGAGCAACCTGATTTACAAGATTCATATCGTCAAGTGCATGCAATCTTTTCAAGCAAACACCGGCGAGGTTTTTTACCATACGCTCCGTCGGGAATTGAAACAAATTGTCTTCAAATATCCTGTTTATGATTTCAGAATCATCCAATCCTTCCACCATTAATTTGGCCGTAGTTCTTGTCTCAAAGAACAGAAATTGCTCCCGAGTAAGGCCGCCGTTATATACTCCCACTTTATTTACCTGCCTTTTCTAGATAATGATGTAATTATCAGTATACACATATCTTATTCATT